>JAJTXU010000069.1 GCA_021462845.1 Anaerolineales bacterium | reverse complement strand
CCTTTTTATTGGCTGACATTTTTCAGCGCATCGCCCGTTTGGGCGCTATTCACCCTTCTTTTCACCCTTCCGCCAGCCCATAATTGGCGAAGGTATTGACCTATAAACATCTTGAACACTGTTGGCCAGTATTTTAAGTAGTTAACGCGCCACTGTCATGAGTCTCATGGATATTCAGCCTCTAACACTAACATTTTTTCGTCTACTTCTCGGAACAGTTTTTCTGTCTTCATTTATCGGAAAGGCTAATCAGCCACGTCGCTTCGCGGCCACATTAGCCGCCTTCAATTTCATCCCTACCGCATCAGTTCAACTGATTGCTTTTACCCTAATTGGTACTGAGGCGGTTATTGGTAGTTTGTTATTAGTGGGGTGGCAAACTCGAGTAATCGCACTTGTCAGTGGGATTATGCTCCTACTTTTTATTGCCGTTATTGTATTAAGTTTGATGCGTGGAAATACAAATTTAGAATGTGGCTGTTTTGGAGCGAAACATACTCAAAAAATCAGCCATCAACTTATTGTTCGTAACATCGCTCTCTTGATTGTCTCTGTATGTATAGCGACTCGGGGTGGCGGTTTAATGATGCTAGATGATTATCCGCTTATCTGGGAAAGTTTATTGATGGGAGACAGGCCGCTTATACCGATTGTGCTTGTTTGTGTTGGCATGTCGTTTCTTGTCGCCCTTGTACTAAAGTTATATTACCTGTTGAAGAGGACGACCGTGGAGGAATGATGACTGGATTATGGCTCGTAAGTTATATCATATTGTGGCTCATCATGATTGTTAGTGGTTTGACGATAATTGCGTTAGCACGCGAGATAGAAACATTGCACAAAAAAATCGATTCCCTTGGTGCGCATCTGTCCGCCCCAAATAAAGAGAGATAGCCTGTCGATAGAAATGATCGGTATGTTTTTAAAAAATCAGATTAAGCTCCTATCAGTTTGCTTAACAGTGTTGCTGATCAGTCCAAGCTGCGCAACCGTTACTGCGACTTCTCAGTTGCCAACCTCGCCCGCGGAAACAAAGATGACACGAACCGAATTAGGTCTAACTGCGACTCCCACGGAAACAGAGAACCTGACAAACATTATGGACACCCCTATTCCAACGGACACCAATACTCCAACTCTAGTTCCGCCAGGCGTATTTGCACTCTTATTTTATCCCCCTCTAATAATGAATTACGACACCGTCATATGGAAAATGATGGATGTGAATTTTATTCAAGTATTAAAACTTGAAACATGCCAATTAGGAGAGATTGGGCCATCAGGTAATTTTCCAACCCCAGATGAAATCCTTCAACTCGGCGATGTCAGATATCAGGTTACAGTTTCTGATAAAACCCCACCTGGCCTAATTACAGCCCGTTATATCGAAGATCAATCAATAAAAGACTATGACTATAACTTAGGAGTAGCAGTCGTGATGCTTCAAGCCAAACCATCTGAATGGGATAAATGCAAGACCTTGGGGGAAATGGTATTATCTACCCTGCACATACCATGAAATCTTATAAGGGGTATTCAAGATTTCGCAAAATCAGTAGCTGAGAATTTACGCCTTCAACTTCTCCCCCTTCGGATCATACAGCACTGACGCCATCACTTCCACAGATTCTCAATGTCAACTTCCGTCCCTTCAAAATCACCCACATTGCGTGTGTCAATATGAGTTGAAGCGCCGTCGCGAGGCAGGGACTTATCACGCGTCAGGTCAATGCCTGCCAATGGAGAGGCGCGGAAAAACTCAGAGAACGTCTTCATCGTTGCCAATTTGTTCAACGAGTTCTTGGTGCGCTCACCCCGTTCTAATTCTGGCGATTTGATGGAATGCAATTGCAGGAAGGCGACAAAATCAAGCGCCTCGCGTTGTTTTTCGGGCGATAATTTCAACACGCTCTTTTTAATTTCATCAATCAAAGTCATGTGCGACTCCTTCCCGCCGCGAACGCGATACTCCGCTTTTGTTTCTCGTACTTTGCGAGGCTTGGAAGAATTTGTTTTCTTCATGGTCAAAGTATAGCACAGGCAAATTAAGCCTTCAACTTCTCACTTTTCGGATCATACAACACGGACGCGGACACTTCCGCAACTCTCATCCCTTCGATGAGTTCAACATCCACGCGCGCGCCAGCCTTCGCTAACTCCAGTGGCAAATAAGCGAGCAGGATATTTTTCTTCACAGTGTACCCATATCCCCCACTGCGGACGCGGGTGAGGACTTTGCCTTCGTGGGAGATCGCTTCGCCGCCGTAGATTTGGGTGAAGTCTTCGCCATCCAAGACCAGTGTGCATAATTTTGTGGCAAAGCCTTTTTGTTTCTTTTCGAGCAATGCGGACTTGCCGATGAATTCGCCTTTATCGAAATTTACACAGAATCCCAAACCCGCTTCAAACGGCGTTTCGAGTTGGGTCACATCCGTTGTGTAGTAGCGGTAGGCTTTTTCGAGGCGGAGAGAGTCCATTGCTTTGTAGCCGCCGACTTCCATGCCGAAGCCTTTGCCCGCTTGTATCAACAAGTCCCAGACCATCGAAGCGCGGTTGTTCGGGATGTATAACTCCCAGCCGAGTTCGCCCACATAACTGACTCTCTGTGCCCAAACTTTGACTCCGTTGATCGTGATGAAGCGCGCTGTCAGATAGGGAAAAGCCTCGTTGGAAACTGAGTCAACTGTCACCTTGGAAAGAATCGAGCGAGACTTCGGTCCCATGATCGCAAGGCAAGCCCAGTCCGTTGTGATGTCGCGCAGAGTCACGTCATCGCTATCTTCTGTGTGCATTTGCAACCACGCCAGATCGTTGGCGATGAATCCCGAACCCGTGACGACCCAAAATTTATTTTGCTCGATGCGCGCCACAGTGACATCCGCTTCGACGCCGCCGCGCGTGTTGAGGAATTGAGTGTAAGTTGTACTGCCGACAGGTTTGTCAACATAGGAGTCGGTGACACGTTGCAGAAGTTTCAACGCATCACGACCCGTGACCTCGATCTTGCCGAATGACGTGAGATCGAACAGCGTTGCGCGCTCGCGTGTGGCGCGATGTTCTTCACCGACGCGCTCAAAATACGGAGGCTTGTTCCAGCTCCATTCTTTTTGATCCGCGCCTGCTCGCCGCCATTTTTTATCGGGCGAATAATATAGCACGCGCTCCCAACCAAATTTTTCGCCGAAGACCGCGCCTAACTCCTGCGTGCGATGATAGACGGGACTCATGCGATGCGGGCGCGCCGCCTCATTTTCATCATTGGGGAAACGAAGCGCGTAATAATATTTCACGCTCTCGACCGTGCGCTCGGCGGCATATTGCGGATCGGTGAAATAATTTCCGAAGCGCGTGGCGCGAAACGCGTTGACATCCATCGGCGCTTCGCCCTCGACGATCCATTCGGCGAGCAGTTTGCCCATGCCGCCCGCGCCGCCATACCCGTTGAGCGACATGCCCGCCAGCATCCACATGCCGTTTACACCAGCGATGGGTCCGAGCATCGGCTGGCAATCGGGTGTGTACGCGCCAGGGTGACACGTGATGTCAATGATGCCCGCGTCTTTCAAAAACGGGATGCGGCGAATCGCGCCCTCCAACAACATTTCAAATCGTTGATACGAATGAGGCAATGTCGCGTTGCCATGTTCCCACGGCGTTCCATCAATCCAACGCGCGGGCGGATTCGGTTCGTAACCGCCGATAACGAGTCCGCCTTGCTCTTCGCGCATGTACACTAAATTATCGGGGTCGCGCAAACATGGCGTGTCTTTCGGGAACTCATGCCCAGTCACCGCTTTGAGCGTGATGTGTTGATGATCAACAGGCGTAGTCGGCAATGGCACACCCACCATCGCGGCGAGTCGCGGCGCCCACATGCCCGCCGCGTTGACGACAAGATTCGTTTTGATGATTCCTTTATCGGTGATCACCGCTTGAATTTCACCGCGCGGCGAAAGTTCGATGCCCGTGACGCGCGTGTTTGTGTTCACATCCACGCCCATCTCTTTGATGAGACGCGCCAGCCCCGTCGTCGTGTCGTACGGTGAAAGATGACCATCGCGCGGCAGATAGATCGCGCCGTACAAATCTTTGTCCGTGATCTGCGGCATGATCTTGACGGCTTCGGCTGGCGAGATGATCTCCACCTCCATGCCGATCGCCTTCGCGCGACTCACGCTTCTTTCCAACTCTTTGAGCTGGTTCGCGCTAGACGCCACCCTCAAACTCCCGACGTGGTGGAAGAATCCAAGTTCGCTCCACAACTCGATGGAATATTTGCGGAACTGCATCATGGTCTTGGACGTGGCGAATTGCGTCACCACCCCCGCCGCGTGAGATGACTCTCCGCTGGCGATATCGCCTTTTTCCAGCAACACAATATCGCGCTTGCCTAATTTATGTAAATGATACGCAACGCTCGCTCCATAAATCCCCCCGCCGATGACGACGATTTCTGCTTGTGATTTCATTTTCACCTTTTGATTTAAACGACCCCGAAGGGGTCAAATGATTCTAGATCATGCACGATTGTATTCGAACCCCGAAGGGGTGTCATCATGACACCCCTTCGGGGTTTTGATGAAATCTTCAACAATTCTATAATCTTGCCATCCCTTCGGGATTGAAACGAGCCATGCGAGAATCATATTTGTACATCTATTACCCATCCCTCAAACTCCTCCGAATCCATCTTCTCCTCCGCCCTGCCCCAGCGTTCGATTGCCCAGCCCCAGAAATCGAAATCAATGGAGGAGATGTTCGCCTGGATCGCCGCCCAGAGGCCCCAACCCACATCAGACATGATCATATTCAACTTCATGCGGGCGATCATGGCGGGAGTCGCTGCGCCGAAATATGCCGCGCAAACCTCGGAGATTTGCGCATCGGAGAATTGCATCTCCTGACAGGTGTTACCGAGTTCAAAGGTCGGGTCGTTGTTGCCGCTGTATTCGTAGTCAATGAGCCAGAGTTGACTTCCATCGTCAATGTAGTTTTCTGCGAGCAGGTCGTTGTTGCACGGAACGGTCGCCAGCGGATTGACGTTCATCGCTTTTTCGATGCGATTGAAAATCGGCACACGGTCGAGATAGCCATCAGGGATTTTGATGGCGCGGTCACGGCAGAGGCTGAGATAATATTCAGTGAGGCGGAACATGTTGAAGTCCAGCAAGAAGCGTGGAGCGGCGTGGAGTCGCTTGATGGCTTGCGCCATGCGCGTCGGCATCCCCGCCGCATTCAGCGAATCCTTCGACATTGTCTGCCCGTTGAGAAATTCCAGCACCATTACATTGTATTCAGAAATGTAATGAAGAACTTTTGGCGCAACGCCCACATCGGAGGCGGCTTTGGTGTTGTGATATTCGTTGTTTCGGTCAATGGCAAGGAGTTCGGTGCTTGCGCCCGGCACACGGACGAAATACGGCGCGCCATCCACTTCGATCTTGAAATTGGAATTGGTCAACCCGCCAGAAAGCGGCGTGATGGAAACGCTCTTTCCATTCCATTCGGGAATTTTTGTCACGACCTCATCAATGATCGCCATACGCTCCTCAGTTAACGTAGACAGGTAAACACGGAAACACGTATGCACGTGCCAACTTGTTTACCTGTTTACTTGTTTCCGTGTTTACGAACTTCCTACAACACTAACACCGCTTCTTTTGAACACATTACTTGTTCTTTCGCGCCGATAGCGGGCAATTCAAGGAACGGATTGTTGAACGTATCCATGTTGAAGTTGGTGTTGCCGATCTTGATCTGAATGCGGACGACCGAACCCAGGAAGGTAATGTTTTCGATGGTGCAATCAATGACATTATCTTTCTTTGGCTCGACGGCAAAACTGAACCGTTCGGGTCGCACGGAAAATTTGACCTTGTCGCCTTTCTTACGGCTCGCAAAGTCCTCTTCGGCAGTCTTGAAGTGGACGCCGTCCATTGCAAGGATTCCGTTCGCGGGGTCAATCACTTCGGCATCGGCGTTGTTGAGCGAGCCGACGAAGTTCGCCACGAATTGCGTCTTGGGGAAGTTGTAAATCTCGAACGGCGTGCCGACCTGCTCCATCTCGCCGACGTTCATCACAACAATTCGATCTGAAATGGATAACGCTTCTTCTTGATCGTGCGTAACGAAAATGGCGGTGATGCCAAGTCGCTTTTGAATCGCGCGGATCTCCTGCCGCAACGAAACGCGGATCTTTGCATCCAGCGCCGAGAGCGGTTCGTCGAGCAGAAGCACCTCAGGGCGGATGGCGAGCGCGCGGGCGAGCGAGACGCGTTGTTGCTGTCCGCCTGAAAGTTGGTATGGGTATTTATTGGCGTGTTTCTCGAGGTTCACAAGATTGAGCATTTCATCCACACGCGCATGAACATCCGTTGAATTCATCTTGCGAATGCGAAGACCAAACCCGATATTCTGCGCGACGGTCATGTTCGGGAATAGAGCGTATGCCTGAAAGATCATACCGACGTTGCGTTGGTTGGGCGCTTTGTCGGTTATATCCACACCGTCCAACGTGATCCTGCCAGAAGTTGGGAGTTCGAAGCCAGCGACCATACGCAGGGTTGTTGTTTTCCCGCAACCCGACGGACCGAGAAAGGAAACAAATTCGCCTTTCTCGATGCCCAGGTTGAAGTTATCCACGACCACTGCGTCGCCGAATTGTTTGGTCACATTTTCAAGAGACAAATAAGACATGAGGATTCTCCGCTACGGATTTCTTTAGTGCGCGCCTGTGGCTTGTCCCTGCCCGCCGGTGACGAATTGGATCATGCCCATGGCGATCCAGGTTAGCAGGAAAGTAACAAACGAAAGCGCGGCAGGCTCGTACGCTTTATGCTGTCCGATCAAGAACAGATACGGACCGAACGCATCCACGCCGAGGAAGGAGGCTAACGTCACCTCGCCGACGACGATCGCAAAGGTAAGCAACGCTCCGCTCAACAATGCAGACCGGACATTGGGCAGAATGACTTGCGTAATAATGGTGAACCATCCTGCCCCCAAGCTTTGCGCGGCTTCGGTCAATGTGCGGATGTCCACCACGCGCATACCGGTGTCTACCGAACGGTACATGTAAGGCATGGCAAGCACCATGTAACCGGCAGTGATCAACGCGTAGGTTCCAAATTTCGTCGTCGTTAAGGGCTGGAACAATTCAATATCGGTAAAAGGTATGGTGAAATGCGTGCTATACGTCCGGATGAGACCAAACACAAGAATGATCGCCGGGATGACGAACGGCAAAAGCGTGATGAATTCAGCGATCCGCCGCGCCTGAGGCAGGCGCAAGCGAATCCAATAAGCCGTGGGGACGATCAGGATGGCGCTGCAAATGATTGTCGCAACCGCGAGCGCGTTGGACAATAAAAAGGTTTCCAGAAAACTTGGGTCTTCGAAAGCGCGTTCATACGCTTTGAAGCCGAGCACATCCCGCTCCATGCGGAGCGAATGTCTCAACGTGGCAAACAATGGCACGAGGAAATAGATCGCGCCGAGGATAAACCAGACCCAACTCCAAAAACGACCGCCAATTCGCAACAACGACCAGCGTTTTTTGCCGGGCGCGCCCTGCCCAACCGAAACATCAAAAGACGTATCGCTCATCGCAACCACCTTTCGGAGACCTTTTGAAGCCATGAATATCCCACGAGCGAGATCGCCATGATGATGACCATACCCATTGCCATGGCGTACCCCAACCCCGGGTTGTGCAACACATCGCCGCGGATCTGCGCTCCGATCTGAATGGTGATGATGCCCAGCCTGCCGCCGGTCAACGCGTAGGCGGTGGCGTAGGCTCCGAAGGCGTTGCCAAATAAAAGGATCATCGAACCGAGAATGGATGGAAGCAGGATCGGCATGGCAACCCGCGTCCAATATTGGAAGTAAGTTGCCCCCAAATTCTCAGCGGCTTCGCGCCACTCACGCTTCAAGCCATCCAAGGCAGGGACCATCACCAGCACCATCAATGGGAATTGGAAGAACATGTAGATGGCAGTTAACCCCCAGAAGGTGTACAGGTCGAAACCCGCTTGATACAAGTCGATATTTAAGTTGTCTTTCAGCAGGAGCGTGACAAATCCCCGCCTGCCCAAGGTGGCGATAAACGCAAATGCCAGAGGAACGCCGGCGAAGTTCGATGCAACGCCTGAGAAGGTGATCAACGCCGAACGTAATTGGCGCGGAAGACCGCCCACCGTGATCGAGTAAGCAAGCAAGAATCCAAATATCCCGCCGCCGATAGCGGTTGCGGCGCTGATCTGAATGCTCAACTTGTAAGCATTGACAATTGACGGGGTCTGGAGAAGTTCAACATAGTTTTGAAGGGTGAACTGGCCCTCCTGGTTGAAAAAACTTCCCTCCACAAGGTACAACGAAGGGAAAAGGATGAACATGATGGCAAATAAAAAAAACGGAGACACGCCCAGCCAGTTTTTGAGGTTGGAAGGTTCTTTTATTTTCGGAAGGGCTATGGAAGTTTGAGCCATGTCAGAAATCCTCAGACAATCTGCGCGCTATTGGGCGAGACCCTGCCGGGCGGCAGGGTCTCGCGTTTTAGAACTGAAAATTTACTTACGGAGCGGCTTGAATGTTCGCGCCGACAGCGGCATCCCAATTCGTTGTGATGAGCGCCTTGGCGGCATCCAACTGAGCAACGGTCGGGAACACTGCGCCGGACACATCAGGCAGTTTGGCGAGCAAGTCTGCCGGGATCACGCCGCGATCGCGCATGTCTTGTTCGCGGATCGGGTGGCAGTAACCCTTCATCCAGATCGTCTGACCTTCATCTGAATAGAGGAATTCCATCCACAACTTGGCGGCGTTCGGGTGCGGAGCGTACGCGCTAATCGCCTGAACGTACACACCAGCGAAGCGACCGGAAGCGGGGATCACAACCTCAGCCTTCGGGTTGCCTTCGAAAGAATCGATGGCGGCGAGGGCGTTGTAGTCCCATGTAATGCGGACGGCGGTTTCACCGGTGGCGACCAAGCCGTTATTAGCGATCAACGGGACAAGGTTACCAGCCGAGTTCATCTGGGCGAAGTAGTCGAGACCGGGCTGAGCATCATCGAGCGAGCCACCATTGGCAAGCCCTGCGGCAAAGACGGATTGAATCGCCTGGTTTGAAGTGCGAGGATCGCCAGAGAGCGCGACCTGCCCGTTGTATTTCGGGTCGAGCAGATCGGCCCAATCTTGCGGGACTTCCGGCTGAACATCGGTGTTCACGAGGAACGACAGCACGCCGTAATAGTCGCCATACCAGTAGCCTTCGGCATCTTTGGCATCGTCGGGGATCGAATCCCATGTGGAAACTTTGTACGGCTGGATCAATCCCTCAGCCTTGGAAGAAGGACCAAACGCAAAGCCAACGTCAATGACATCGGGAGCCTGCGGGCCGGGGTTATCCTTGTTCGCTTTAATGGCTTCGATCTCGTCGCCGGAGCCGGCGTCGGGGTTCAACTCATTGACTTCGAGACCATATTTCGACTTGAAGGTTTCGATGGCTTCGCCGTAATTGCACCAGTCATGCGGCAACGCGATGGTGGTGAGCATCCCTTCCGCTTGTGCGGCGGCGATCAGATCCGCCATCGGGTCGGCGGCTGGCGGCTCAGTTGCCGTGGCTGGCGCTTCAGTAGCCGGGGCTTCCGTAACTGGCGCCTCAGTCTTGGCAGGCGGTTCTGTTGCCGCAGGTCCGCACGCCGCGAGCGCGAGGCTGGCGAGAAGCAACAACGAGAACAACTTGAACAAACTCTTTCTAGTCTTCATTCTCTCTCCTTTGAGATATATTGACTTGTGGAGGGCAACACGCCCTCCATCGAGTGCGATTATAAACGGAACATTTCAAACACGGTTAATCATTTGTCAAGACTACTTTAGCGCGCCACCTCCTCCACCTCCTCATACCAGCGGACGCGCGTGCCGACCTTATCGCGCATCTTCCATTGGACGGATTTCGGCATGGATTCAAACACGTGCAGGATTTCGGAAATCCGCTTCTTGATCTGACTTCGTTCTGATTCGGCTAACTCAACATCTCCCCCGCCGACGGTTTCCTCAACCCGCCCCAAGTTGATCGAGGTGGTTTTGTACAAGCCCCAATCGGCGCCGCACAACAGCGCGAGGCGCCGAAGGTTGATGCAATTTTCATCGCTTGAACCAGTTTCCACGTAGAGAAGAAGCGAAGCGATATCCAGCGCATCCTTGCGGTTCAAATCGGCGATCTGCGCTTTGGTCAGCAATAACTCCGCGGGCGGAATCGTGACCGGATGAAGATGGAGTCGGTCGTCGAGCGGAATTTTGTGACACATCACAAACGTGCCGATAAAAACATCCACCTTCATTTCGGAGTCGTTGTGAAAATAGATCTGCCGCTGGTCGCCGTTGAGCAAATTAAATTTCTTATGCGGGGAATACCCAGCCTTCTCCATAAATTCCTGAAACTCGCGGCGCCGCCCGCCCTCAACGACCAGATCGAGATCGCCAAAATCGCGCGTGAATGTTGGATGCTCCGCTTTGTGATGCGCCTTCACCGCCAGCCCGCCAAGCGCGCGCAAAAGTATGGACTGTTCGCCAGCGGCGGCGATCAGCCGATTCATTTCGATATAAGCGTCTGGTTGAAAAGGCACAGAGCGATTCTACCAAGAAACGACCCTAAAGAATTGAGAGGAATCCTTTAGGGTCGTAACGAAAACTCTAGCAACGGTCACTCAGAGGGAATCTCAGCCTGCACTTTATCGAGATCAATCCCTTCGTTTTTGCGGCGCGCTTTGAAGCCGTAGTAGATCGCCGCGGCAGAGCCGTAACACGCCAGCAGGAAGATGATGGAATTGGTATTCTTGAAACTAATTCCATATAATCCCGCGCCCTCGCCGCCGGAGTTTAACCACGGATCAAACATCCACTCGACGAGCAGGAAGCCGAGGAAGCCGGCAAAGATCACGCCCGCGACCGTGATCAATGGGATGCCCGCCACTTTCATCTGAGCAATCGGCGAGGCTTCATACAGCGCCTTCTTTTTATACGGCAGGATGATCGCCGCGATGGCAGTGCCAAAGTACATGATGGCGATGCCTTGTGTCGCGGCGAGCGTAATAGACTTAAAGCCGCCAGTCCCATCCGGCGCCGCCCCGACATTATATGCATACAACGCCGAAACCAGCATGGCGGGTAGAATCATGTACAACATCGCGTTGACCGGTGTTCCGTTCTTATTCAGTTCTGCGGCTTTTTCAGGGAGCAGACGGTCGAACGCGGCGGCAAAGATCACGCGGGTCGAGGAGAGGAACAACGTCCCTGCCCAGCCGAACCACCACGTGCTCATCAACAACAACACAACGATCTGAACGAGGCGATTATCGGTGAGGAAGACCGCCAGCATCGCCGGATTGGGCCACACCGGGAGCGGAGGCGCCGTCGTCACATATCCCCACGCGTAATTCCACCACGCGGCATTCGCCTGCACGTAGAAATCCCAACCGATGGTTTTAGCAACGCCGAGAAAAAACAGGATTCCCAATGCCGTTGTAATGACAAGCGCCCAAGCCATGCCGGCAAAATTACGTTTGTAATCGGTCGCGCCGCGCACTTCGCCGTACAACGTCGCGCCCCAGTTGGGCCACAAGTTGAAGAAAACCAGATACGGGAGAGTCAGCATGATGAGTCCGAATGAGCCGCCCGTCAACGGGGTTGAAGCGAACGCGTCCACGCCGGCTTGAGCGGTCGCGTCGTATAGTTCGCCTTGCGTCCCAAAGTACGCGGCAGAGTTGGAGGCGAGTCCCGATTTGAACGCGTCGGGTGAACCAGTGAACAGTAAAACGATGACGATCAGCAAGCCGAGCATACCCGCATAAAACGAATACTTCTGCACGCGGGCATAATTCTTCATGCCGAGGAAGATGACCAACGCTACGAAGCCGAGCGTGAGCAGGGAACAAACGAACAACGCGTTCCCCTGTCCTGCGAACCACACTGCGGCGCTTTGCAAACCGAACGCGCCAAGCAATGGAGTGATCACGATCTGCCGGAGCATATCGCCATAGATGGGAGTCCACAGCCAGAGCGTGAACCACCAGCCGGTGATCGAGAGGATGAATCCGATTCCCCCGCCGAAGATGCGCGTCTGCCAGACGTAATCGCCGCCGGAGCGCGGCATCACGGCGATCAACGAGGCGTAGACCACCACCTCAAAGATGATGAACGCCGCGCTGACGAGCAACGCGGGGATCATCCCTCCGCCGAAGTAATACATTTGGCTGAAACTGTAGAATCCCAGCGTCACCAGATTGATCGAAAAGAACGCGTAGATGAACGCGTCGAAGACCGACCACGAACGCACCATGCCGGTCGCCTTACGGACAAACAAGTTGCTCATATCACATCTCCTCTGTTGAATGATCTTCGCTCAAGGCATGTCATGCTGAGGGACGCCTTGCGTCCCGAAGCATCTCTACCGTTGCAGTTGAGACTCTTCGGTCGCGGCAATCGCTTCCTCAGAGTGACACGTTAACAATAACAACCCAAAACTTCCAAGAGAGTTATCCTGATGTCAGCACATAATTTTCGATCTTGTTCTTCCCAAGTTTCACAATCGCCCCCAACAGCGTCCCCTGCTCGTACATCGAGCCGGGGTTGATGCACAACGTCTTCCCCACCTTCATCGCCCCGCGCCCCTCGTGGATATGTCCATGCAAGCCCAAGAGCGGCTCATATTTTTCAATCGCCTGTCGAAGCGCCGTCGAACCGACCGACTTGAGCGATTGCCCCGCCAGCACGGGACGCAGATCCTTGTCCAACTCGGGAGCCTCATCCAAACCAGATTTATACGGCGGCACGTGGACGTTGAACACTGCGCTCTTCGGATTCTTCAACTTGGAGATCATCGCTTCATACCGGACCTCGAGTTGGTCCTCACCCTCTTCCCGGTGCGTATCCCACGGCGTTCGGTTGCTCCACCCGGAGGCGATCATCTCGTGATGCTCATCCAATTGCGTCACCTGCCCTTCGACCAACAACACTCGCTTCGACCCGCGGATAACGTCATCCACCTCGTCCATATCATCATTCCCCGGCGAACAATAGACTTTCATGTCTGTACCGCCGAGTTTTTTCTCGGCAATGTCCATCCACTGCTGGACGACTTTCAATACCTCGGCATTGAAAATCTCCGAAACACGATTCGGATTCTTCTCCAATTCAGCCATCTCATCGGGATTCGTCAAATACGGATAATAGCCCCGACTCCGCACGCGCTTTTTCATGTCAGCGAGTTCATCCGCATTGGTTATTGGAAATTCCTGCTCTAGCAATGTGACTTTGTAATCCTCCCCGCCCTGATGAACGAACGGCACGACAGCCTTGCCCGTCATGTCGCCGCCGAGGATCAACAGATCCACCTCGTAGAATTTCCCTGCGTTCAAAAACTTGTTCCAGCAAATATCCGAACCATGAATGTCCGTCGCAAAAAACAGTTTGGTCACGGGCTTGATCCTCCGCAAGGGATTTAGGTTTGCTCGTTCAGGTGTTGCGGTTGATTATATCGGGAAAAGAAGTAAACACGGAAACAAGTAGACAGGGAAACAGGTGAACACGCGACTTGTGTACCTGTTTCCCTGTTTACGTCATTACGGGTAGACGCGTTTTATCGTCCTCGGGAACGGAATCGCCTCGCGGATGTGTTCGATGCCGCACAGCCACGCGACGACCCGCTCGACGCCCATGCCGAAGCCTGAGTGCGGAACAGATCCGAACTTCCGCAATTCTAAATACCACTTGAACGCTTCTTCGGGCAAGCCCTCTTTGTGGATGCGTGCCAACAACGCGTCGTGACTCGACATGCGCTCCGAGCCGCCGCAGATTTCGCCATAGCCTTCGGGGGCGAGCAAATCCACGCTTTTACAAACTTCTGGTCTGTTGGGCCACGGCTCCATGTAAAAGGCTTTGACCGCAGATGGATAGCCATACACAAACACTGGTTTATCGTGAAGTTTTGTCAGTTCGGTTTCGTGCGGAGCGCCGAAGTCCATGCCCCATTCGAATTTGAGAAGTTCTTTGCGCTCGGGGTCAGTTTCTTTTTCGCACAGGTCAATCAGATATTTCGCCGCATCGTCATACGACATGCGCGGGAACGGGGTTTGGATGTTCTCCAACTTGGAAATGTCGCGGTTGAGAAATTTCAGTTCCGCCATGCAGTCGCGCATCACTCGCTGGGCAATGTGCTGGATCATTTGCTCTTCGATTTCCATCAGTCCGTCCAAATCACAGAATGCGATCTCGGGTTCGAGCATCCAGAACTCGGTGAGGTGACGCCGCGTCTTTGATTTCTCCGCGCGGAAGGTGGGACCAAAGCAGTAGACTTTTCCAAACGCAAAAATATTCGCTTCGTTGTAGAGTTGACCAGTCTGCGCGAGGTAGGCTTTGCCCTCGTCGAAATATTCAGTTTCAAAAAGAGTCGTTGTGCCTTCCGCCGCGGCGGGAGTGAGGATCGGCGTGCTCATTTCGAGGAAGCCGTTCGTGTCGAGCCATTCTCGCGTCGCCGCCATGACCGTACTGCGGACTTTGAGAATCGCCCATTGACTCTGCATCCGAATCCACAAGTGACGGTGGTCGAGCGCGAAGTCGGGACCGTGATCCTTGAGCGACATCGGGTACTCGGGCGCGGCTTCCTGCACGATCTCGATCTGCTTCACGCCGAGTTCGTATCCGCCAGGGATGCCAGGCGCGCGCTTATCCTCCCGCACCGCGCCCGTGATGATCACCGACGACTCTTGCGGCAGACGCATAACCTTGTCGAAGACATCGGGTTCAAGATCGCCTTTGAATGCCACACACTGCACAAAGCCCGAGCCGTCGCGCACGAGTAAGAAGCACAGTTTGCCCTTGTCCGTGCGGTTGTAGACCCAGCCTTTGATGGTGATTTCTTGTCCTACGTATTTTGATATTTGCGAAACGCTGATGTGTTCAGGCATGAAATGAATCCTTTTGATGCAAATGTTTCTTACTTGCTCTGTTGTAAAATTAATGCGAGCTGGTGATGAATGTTGTAAACCAAAGCCTTGATGGTAAATATTATCTTTCTTGCAACCATCTTATCAATCGGCTCTTAAGATTTTTCAGTCTTTCTGGTGAAATGCCGCCCAAACGAGCATTGACAATAGACGCTTCAACGCTCGCCAGCCTTGCCAAACGAATCACAGAGCGGGTCTTCAACCCTGTTGATTTGAAATCGTTATCGGTTAAGTCAACAACCTCGTCAAATTCTGGCACAGCCTGATAGTCGCGGGAAGTGATGAGCGCCAACAGCAGATCGGCATGATTCCCTGGGGCAATTGCCAAAATCAACGCAGGGCGAAGTTTGCCAGAGACTAAATCCGCTTGTGGAAAGCGGATCAAGACAATATCCCCCGCTTTCATGACGTTTTATAAACTTCCTTTGCGTCTGATATAGAATACTCAACCTCATCCTCTTCGCGGAAAAACTGTTCAAGCGTAAAGTTCTGCCATTGATTAATTTCCCATTCTTCATACAACGGGGAAATTTGGTTTTTTACCATGATAAATAGCGTAAAGTCTGCCACTTGGGCTATGACATCATCGGGCAAACTGTCTATTCTTTTATGTAGTTGTTTGCGAATTTGAAGTATGTCCATCTCCGATACTCCTTTTCATATTTATTTTACATCAAAAGCAGATTTACTTTCTCCTCTCCTCCAACCCCTTGACCAACAACTCCCTCGTCACATTCGGGTCAGCCTTGCCTCTCATTTGAATTAACGAGTGAATTCTATTTCCAAACTGGCAAGGTCAATTTTTGCGCCTGCGGAGGTTAGAAAATCCATTCCTAAAATCCCTTGGATGTCGAAGCCATAGTCCATGCCGCCAATTTCGATCTCAAACTGCTTGACCGAATATGTTCCTACCTTCAGTTCGTCTACTGTACGGGTGAATACAACTTCACTACCGCCAACTCCGAAAATAGTGTGCAGCGTATCCTCAGGTTGAGGCACGATGCCAATTTTCGACAATACATCTGCCGATAATATTGTTCCGCCTGATCCAGTGTCCACGAGGATGTTTGGGATTTTTATCTTTCTGCGTTGGTGGACTACCGTAATTCCAACGAAGGGAAGATTATCCCTGAGCTGCAGCCGCACGTCCCCTCCGAATGCCGAGCCATTGCCTCTCTTGGATGTTCAATTCTTTGCGGCTGGTGTGGACAAAGTAAAACTCTCGTTCGGGATATTGTTTGTGAAACGCGCGGTATTTCTGCATGGCGGTTGTGCCATCCGCACAGGACTCTAGAACGGCGATTTTGTCTAGCACGCGTTTTGTTCTAGCGCTATGCGCTCTGACGGCTTCGATCACAAGCCATTGATTCGGGTAGGTTTTGCGTACATTCATCCAGCGCATGGGAATACTCCTTGTTTCGATTGGATTATATACCAGACTCAGGCATGGATTACAGCGAGGCGCATCTGTTCCGCGGGGCTTCAGCCCATACGCGTCAAGTTAGAGTTTGTCCTGCGAAAGCAATCCGCTGGCAGGTGGTTAACTGAATGAGATGTTTATCTTTGAGACCGCAGCGTTTCCAAATCTCAAACAGTTTCGACAAGAGTGCGTCAAGTTGATCGGAATCTTGCAAAGCTTTGGCAAGTTGAAGCGCATAGCGGCGAAAAGTCTGAATGGCTTTGACAGGACTTAATTCACGATCTGTCCAGCGTAACGGAAAAGAAACATACTGAAAGAGTACTGAACCGATCAACTTGGCATAAATCTCACATAACACGCGCGCCCGCAGACGTCCTGCGATCCGATCAATCTGGCACTCACTTTTCCACAATTTGAACAATAACTCAATCTGCCAGCGTAAGCGATAGACCAAGGAAATTTGTTCAAGCGTAAGCCGATCCAGCGGCACATTGGTGATAAAGATACTCCATTCTAACCACGCCAAACTGGTGGCGCTCACCACACGTCCTTTTCGGCGTGCCTTCTCGCGAAGTTGTCGTCGTTTTTCTTCCACAATTTCGGGTGAAAGCCGAATCGCCAGCAGGCGGCAGGCAATCCTTTTCTGGAGACCAACCCACAAATTGAGTTCCAGTTGGTTTTGTGTGGTATCCTGCAAATAGGCTAGCAAATCGAATTTTGTTTCCGTGGCCGGGTCTACCAAACCACAGCCGGTCAGCCAACGACTGATGAAATACGCCTGAGCTTCAGCAATGATTGCCATAGTTTCGAGTGCAAAATAGCCCAAATCGCTCAAGCACAGCCATCCGGGAAGAATTTGGAGAGCATGTTGATGAAACAATTGGTCCGGTTGGTCGCCGCCTTGGGTCACAATGTCAAGCAGGTTGCCATGCAAAAAGTCCCAAATCACTTGGAGTTTGAGCGCAGACTTCGGACCATCACCACCAGACCCAGGAAATTCACTTTGCAGACTGTCGGGTAGACCAAAGCCGCTGCTATCCACAATTTGGATGCCGTTAAACTGTTTGAGCAGAGATAAATCCATAGGCACTTTGTTCCGTAATTGTATGGCACATCGTTTCAAAACCGCTGTCAAAAAATCCACTGCACCTCTTGCCAAGCGGTCTTGTAGTCCTTGTTTTGTGATGCTGACCTCTATATCAGCCGCGACTTGAACCAGATAATTCAAACTGGCGGTTGGCTTTTCTAGAAAACCCATCACCCAGATCTCCACAAATTTCAAGCCGGTCAGTTTTGACAATCGTTGCACAAATCCTTTTTCCTGAGAGAGTGTTTCTTAAGTGGTCGAGTAAGATTGGAGAATGACCAAATTCAGCCAAACCTACCCGACCGACCTCAAGTATACCGAATGGCAATTGATTGC
>JAJTXU010000068.1 GCA_021462845.1 Anaerolineales bacterium | reverse complement strand
TACTTCACCACATCGAACGCCAGCGCGGACGAAAGCAGGATCGCGGAGAGTCCCAGCCCCGCGGCGACCGCCTGGATCAAGTTCGCCGTTTCGATGGCAAGCACAGAGACCAGCCCGGCAGTGCGTCCCTGGCTCGCGCTGCGGGCGACGATGTACAACACGGCAGGTCCCGGCACGAGGAGCAAGGCAACTGCCGCAACGATGAACAACGAGAGATTGGATGGATCGATCATGGCGTTTCGTTTTCCTTCCGAAATTTTCGATGAGGCAGAGTCGCCCTACCCTTAATCGGCGAACAAGGGCGAGATGATCTCGCGTTTACGAGCCTGCAAACAACGATAATAATTCTTTTGGCAAACTCCTCATCGTTTTCTCGTATTCGAGGCGCGTGCGCTTAATGGCGGCTTGCATGGCGTATTCGAATTTGAATCCCTGCTCCGGCGAATCGAGGTTCATCCACGCGTGTGAATCGCGCGGGATGAGCGGCAGAACGTGAGCGCGAAGTCCTTTGATAAAATACAACAACTCAAGGGGATTGTACGTCCTGCCGGAGCGCAGGTCGGGGCTGTGGATCAGGTCTGGGGAAGCCGGGTCAATCTCACTCGGCGGAGGAGGCGTTTTTCCGTCAAAGCGATTCAGCCACAAGGTGACGTAATTCGAGTGGGCGTAGAAATCCTGAAACGAGTGCGACATCCGCCCGAATGCTCGCCACGCCGAGACCACATCTTTGTTTTGAAGCGACGAGACAACCAGCGCGCGTTGCTTCTCGATGTAGGCGTCGGTTTTCGCAAAAGCGTTATTGTCGCAATGAAATTCATCGCGACCGAAAAAGCCGGTGAAGAATTGATCTTGTTTGACGTTGGCGGTAGCCATCATCCCAAGCGCGCGCGGAGCGATGGAATCGCCGAGCGCTTCAAATATGATTTCGATGTGATATTCGGTGAGCATTCGTCTGATTATAAGCGGTTATAATGCCGCCATGAGATTTTATACAACCACCGGCGATGACGGCACAACGGGTTTGCTCGGCGAAGGGCGCGTGACGAAATATCACGCGCGCATCGAAGCCGTTGGCACATTGGATGAATCGACCGCCGCGCTGGGGCTGGCGCGCGCGCAATGTGTGGATGCGCGTTCGGGCAAGATCATTTTGGAGACGCAACGCGATTTGTATAAGATCATGGCGGAGGTGGCGGCGACCCCGGAGAACGCGGAGAGATTCCGCATGATCGACGCATCGCGCGTGACCTGGCTCGAAGAACAGACCGACGCGATCAGCGAGATCGTCGAAATGCCGAAGGAATTTATTTTGCCCGGCGATTCGCTGGCGGGCGCGGCATTATCTCTGGCGCGCGCCATTGTGCGCCGAGCCGAACGCCGCGTGGTGGAGTTGCATGACGAGCAGGAAGTATCGAACCCCGATTTGCAGAGATATTTGAATCGCTTGTCGTCGTTGTGTTTTGTGCTGGAATTATTGGAAAACAAAGCGGCGGGGCATCAGACAACGTTGGCGAAAGAGTAAATTCTCTTTAACCGCAACAACCGCCAAGCACGCAAAGAAAATCTTTTAAAAACTTCGCGCGCTTGGCGGTAATTTTAGATTGGAGCATATGACCGGCACTTTCCTCAACATCGCGACCGTGCTCATCGGCGGATTCATCGGCTTGGTTTTCGGCGCGCGTATTCCCGAAAAATTGAAATCTACGGTCGTTGCGGGCATGGGTCTTTTCACCGCGGCGATGGGATTGCAAATGTTCATGAGCGCTCAAAATCCGCTCATTGTGTTGGGCGCATTACTGATCGGCACATTGTTTGGCGAATGGGTGGGGATCGAAGACGGCTTGCAAAACCTGGGGAAAGCGCTCGAACAACGATTTTCAAAGGAAGATGACGATGGTTCGAATAAATTCGTGCGCGGATTTTTAACCGCGTCGTTGTTATTCTGCGTGGGACCGATGACGATCCTCGGTTCGATTCAAGATGGGCTGACCGGCGATTACAACCTGCTGGCGGTCAAAGCGGCGCTGGATGGATTCGCGGCAATGGCGTTCGCCTCCACATTGGGAGCGGGCGTTTTATTCTCGACGATCGTGATCTTCGTCTTTCAGGGCGGCATCAGTTTGTTCGCGGCGCAATTGAATGCGATCGCGACCCCGGTCATGATGGACGAACTGTCTGCGACGGGCGGGGTCATTTTGCTGGGGTTGGCGATCAGCAGTTTGTTAGAGATCAAAAAGATCCGCGTGGGGAATATGTTGCCCGCGCTTGCCGTTGCGCCGATCCTTGTGTGGGTATTGTCGTTATTCTAAGTTCTTAAGTCCAAACATCGTTCTTTTGTACACGGATTTCACGGAACACACGGAGAAAAAAAGGTTCTTTTCCGTGACGCCGCGCCAAGCAGCGGCAGTCAGTGAAATCCGTGGAGTCCGTGTCCAGAAAAGAAATTAAAAAACAGTCTCTATTCAGAGTAACACATATTGCCTGACAGCGCAGTAGCGACTTCAGTCGCTTTTTAGCCGTAACAAGACGACTAAAGTCGTCACTACGTGTCAACCATTCAGGGTTATTCTGAATAAGTTCACCCGTACAAAGCGATCATCAAAACCCCCGCAAAGATGACGAGAGCGCCAAACACGCGCGCGCCGCCCATCCGTTCGTTCAACAGCCACCAACCTGCCAGCGCGCCGAAGACTACGCTCACCTCCCTGACCGCGCCGGCGTAACTTAGCGGGGCAATGGAATAGGCATAAACCGCCATCAAATACGCCAGCACGCCTAGCACGCCCGCTAATGGAACGCGGAAGGGTTGTTGTATCAGCGCATGCCTGATACGCGCCCAGCCGTATTGTCGAAACACGAACGGAGCGATGACGAACGGCACCAGCGCGAACATTGCCATCACATACGGCAACGCGTATCCATTCTTGACGGCGCTCCCGTCGATGGTGGAGTAGATGGAGATCAACAAAGCAATGAACAGCGCCACCGCCACGCCTTTGAAGTGGACACGGGTCACATGCGCCTGCGTGAGAGCGTTGACCCCGATGATCACCAACCCGCCGATGATGAACGCCAGCCCGATGACCCCGCCCATTTGCAGCGATTCGCGCAGGAACAGGAACGACCACGCCGCAATGAAGGCAGGCGCCGCGCCGCGCGCCACGGGGTAGATCAACGAAAAATCGTTATCGTGATAGGCATACGAGAGGGTGATAAAGTACGCCACCTCGACGCACACGCTGATAACGGCAAAGATCCACATCCCGCGCGGAGGCAAACCCGTGAAGAATAAGGCAACCAGGGCAAACATGCCTCCGAAGGTCACCATCCAAAAGGTGACGATGTACTTGTCTTCGGCTTGTTTGATGAGGAGATTCCAAGCGGTATGAAGGATCGCGCTGACCAGTAAAATGGAGATGGCAAATAGCGACATAGCTGGACGAATGTACCACAAAAGTGGCTATGCAAATGGTTGCTTTTTATTCATCGGTTGCGTATACTTGCAAAAAACCGAATTGGAGGATTCGATGAAACCACTAAAACCCTTATTTTTCCTGACTGTGTTCGTTCTGATCGTCGGTCTGGCTTGCGGTGGCGGCGGCGATACGCCCACCCAGCCCCCCCAACCGCCAACCAATCCGCCGCAACAGCAAGACCCAACACAACCGCCCCCGCCGCCTGCCCAGCCAACCGATACCCAAGCCGCGGCGCCCACAGAACCGCCGGTTCAGCCTACGAGCCAATTCTTCACCGAAGAATTCGATTCTCCGCTTTCGAATGACTGGTCCATCCTCACCGTGACCGGGTCGGATGCCGCAGATGCCGATAAGGTCACTGTGGAAACTGATGGTGGAAAGTTGGTCTGGAATTTCGACAGCGAACAGGTGTATTACTATATATTCTACGGCGCCTTTGATTACGAAGATGTGACCCTGGAAGTGCGCGCCGACAATCGAGGCAAGAACACCAACTCTGTCAGCCTGATCTGCCGCTACGACCCGGAAGTAGGCTGGTACGAGTTCAACATCGATAACGGCGGCTTGTACAACATCCTGTACGCCGAAGTGGACAAGAACGGCGATATTGGCTACAACCTCATCACCAACGGCGGCTCGAACGCCATCAAACAAGGCAAGGATGTCAACGAGTATTCGATCACCTGCAAGGGCGATGAACTGTCGTTGAGCATCAACGGAGATGAAGTAAAAACCGTCACCGAAAAGACATACGCTCTGCGAAGCGGGCAGATCGGTATTTCTGTCTCTGCGTTCAACGTGTTGCCGATCATCATTGAAATGGATTGGATCAAGGTCAGCGAGCCGTAGACAATCGCAGGAATAAAAAAACTCCGAGTTCTTGAAAGAACTCGGAGTTTTTCATTTATTAACGTACCGCAAAGTTCACTTTGCGTTCGCGCATAAGGGTGGTTAATACAACGGTATCCTCGCGCCGTTGATCTTCGACGCTTCCTCTGAGAACAAATACACCATCGCGGCGACGATCTCCTCGGGCGTTGTGCCTGTGCCTTTGCTTTCCACATCAATTGCCTTGACCTGAATAATATTCGCGGTGACGTTGGACTCTTTCAGTTCAGCCGCCAGCGTGAGCATGAGATTCTCCTGCGCGGCTTTGGCGGCAGTGTATACGCCACGCTTCGCTACTGGATTGGGAACTGTGGACGGCGACACGGTGATGACGCGTCCCCATCCGCTTTCGGCGAGCAGTGGCATGAACGCTTGAAATAGATGAAACGTGGTTTGCACGTGTTGATCGAACATGGAGTTGAAATCGTCCACGCTGGTTTCGGGGATGGTCTTGCCGCCGAGCCATCCGCCGACGAGATGAACCAGCCCGTGGACACGGCCGAATTTGGCTGACACAGCCTGCCCGGCGGATTGAACCGCGCCACCATCGCGCAGATCAATAGCCGCAGTGAAGAGTCGCTCGTTCGGCAGATTTAATTCGCGGGCGAGGGAATCCAGTTTATTTGAATCGTGAGCGAGCAACACGAGCGAGTGACCTTGCGCGGCGAATGTCTTTGCGGTCAAACTTCCAAGCGCGCCGGTGACGCCGGTGATGACAATTGTTTTAATCATCCCACATGCCTACCGGCGCCACGCTCATGCCCTTGATGAACGGGCGGTCGCTTTGTTCGGGCAGATGCTCCTTGCCGTGAAAATCGATCATGTGACCGGACTTGGCGGCTTTGGTCTCGAGATAAAAACGGTTATATTCGTTCGGTTCCATGATGTGCGGTACGCGATCTGAGACATCGATCCCGTAATCGATGAGTTGTTGTATCTTTTTCGGGTTATTGGTAATGAGCCTCACCGATTCGATCTTAAGCGACATGAGCATGTGCGCGGCAACCGCATAATCGCGTTCATCGTCGCGGAAGCCGAGGGCGTGATTTGCCTCAACGGTGTCTAGTCCCTGATCTTGCAAACTATACGCGCGAATCTTGTTGGTTAACCCGATGCCGCGTCCTTCCTGACGGAGATATAACACCATGCCGCGCTCCATGCCGGCGATCATCCTCAACGAGGCTTCCAGTTGGTCGCGGCAATCGCAACGCAACGAGCCGAGCGCGTCGCCCGTCAAACATTCCGAATGTAAACGCACCGGCACATCTTTCGCGCCGATCACATCGCCTTTGATGATGGCAACGTGTTCCTTTCCATCGCGATTATTTTCAAACGCAATGATATGAAACTCTCCAAAGCGCGTGGGCATTTCCGCCATCGCAACCACGCGCACACACACTTTGTCTTTTCCGATCCCCTCGCATTCATGGTCGCCTTCGTTTTGAAGCAACACATTGAATTTTTCATGCAAATCTGCAATCATGCTGACCTCTCAATTAAATATTTTAGAAGGACTCCGCCATCCTCCCATTTCTCCGCGTCTATCAATTTCAATGGGATGGCTTCGCCTCTTTCCAAGCCTCTGCCTGCCGCAAGCGTGGGAGCCGCTTCGCCCCCGAAGATCATCGGCGAGACAAACGCGTACACCTCATCCACCAGACCCAGGCGCAATAATTCAAAATTCAAAGTCGCGCCGCCTTCCACCATGAGGCGCTTCACGCCGAGTTCATAAAGCGTTTGCATCGTTTGAGTCAAATCTACGCGCCCGCCGGCATGAACAAATACTTCCGCGCCTTGCGAACGGAGCAGGTCAAGTTTGTCTTTAGATGTGCGATTCGTGGTGAATATTACGACCCGCGCCGCCCCCTCGTGTAAGAATTTTGAATGAACTGGCAGGTTGGCGGCGGTAATGACACACACCTTCATGGGATTCGGGGACAACCCGCGCGCCACTCGCTCTGCCCGTAATGATTCAGATTTGACGGTCAACTTGGGGTCTTCGTTGAGCAGTGTTTGCCCGCCTACCATCACCGCGTCCGAGTCGGCGCGAAGCGCATCTACGCGTTCCTTATCGCGCGTAGAAGAGATCGCCGCGCCCCGGCGTGAAATCGTATCGATCTTTCCATCGGCAGTCATTGCCACGTTGATAAAGACATAAGGGCGTTTCATAGGCTCGATTGTAACGCGGCAACCATGATAGAATCTCACAACTTTATTTTTGTTAGACGGCTCTCATTGAATCTATTCTTTTCCCGATTCGCAAAATCAGTAGATCACGAAAACAGGTTCTTGGCGCAGTTCGATAACGCCACTGCGTCATCGAACTGTCGCCTGAACTTTCGCGAAGTGCTGAAAATGAAATGAAAATCAAAAGGAGTCTGCAATGACCGTAAAGAAGGAACGAGTGGTGGTCACAGGGATGGGCATTGCCAGTCCGCTCGGTTGCAATCTAACAGAATTTTGGGAGGGTTTAGTGAAGGGAAAGTCCGGCGTCGGGTCGTTGGATGGCGGAATTTTCTCCGGGATGCACACGAAGATCGGCGCAGTGGTTTGGGAATACGATGAGAAAAAGTATTTCGATATCAAAGAAATCAGGCGGATGAGCCGTTCTTCTCAACTGGGGCTGGTCGCGGCGGAGCAAGCCATTAAGGATGCAAAACTCGAAAATGGAAACGTGAACCCCGAGGAGATCGGCGTGCTGGTCGGCAGTTCCATCGGCGGCTACAGCGCGGCAGATTCGTTCTTCATGCACTTCTATGACACCGACCGCCTCAGCCCATACACCATCCCGGTCTCGATGAACATCGGGCCCGGCTCCAACATCTCGATCAAGCATGGTTTTCAAGGTCCGCTCGTCAACGTGGATGCGGCATGTTCGACCGCCGCGCATACCATCGGCAATGCCTACAACATGATCCGCAATGGAAGTTTGCGCGTGGCGCTCAGCGGCGCGGCAGATACGCCGTTCTCGCCCGGCGTGGTCGAATCATGGATGGCGTTACGCGCCGTCTCCACCCGCGACGATAACCCAGCGGAAGCCTGCCGTCCCTTCAGCGCCGACCGGGACGGGATGGTCTTGGGAGAAGGAGCAGGCATCCTTGTGTTGGAGTCGGAAAGTCACGCGTTGAAGCGCGGCATTCCCATCCTTGCCGAACTCAAAGGCTACGGCGCGTCGGCGGATAGTCATCACTTGACTCAGCCATCCCAAAAAGGACCCGCCCTCGCCATGCGCCGCGCATTAGACGACGCGGGCTTGACCATCGAAGATATTGATTACATCAACGCCCACGCCACAGGCACGGAATGGAACGACAAGAACGAAACGAACGCCATCAAAGAAGTGTTCGGCGAACGCGCGTATCAGATTCCCGTGGTGGGTAACAAAGCCGCGTTCGGCCATTCGATCGCAGGCAGTGGCGCGTTGGAGTTGATCGGTTGCGTGTTGTCACTGCGCGACCAGGTCGTGCCTCCGACCATCAATTACAAAGTCCCCGACCCTGATTGTGATCTGGATTATGTGACAGAAGGCAAACGAGAACTACCGTTGAAAAACATCATGAGCAATTCATTTGCGTTCGGCGGAAGCAACGCCGTGTTGATCGTGGGGAAATACGAAGCCGCGAATTAGACTCTATTCGAAATAAAATTGGGACGCTGATGAACGCAGAAAACGCAGATTCTTTTCTTTCTAGTCAGCGTGAATCAGCGTTTTTCTGCGTCCAGTATTAATCCTCGACTTATTACGGATAAAGTCTATTGAGTCAAGTCCATGCGAAATAAAAAATTGATCGCCGCGCTGGTCTTCCTGCTGACGACCAGTTTTTATGTTTTCACTCTCTCGCCCTCACTGGCATGGGGCGACGGTGTGCGATTGCAAAGCGAAGTCATCTCAGGTGAATCCTTCATCCTGAACGAGATGACTACAAACGAATTCATCCCAGACTCATATCCGTTTTCAAGAGTCGGTGTGACCGCGTGGGATCATCCCTTATACATCGTCGCGGGGCATCTCCTCGTCCGCGCATTTCCATCCGTTGATTCCTTGTGGCTGGTCAACCTCATCTCTGCCCTCTTTGGCGCGGCATCCGTCACGCTGGTATTTCTTCTTTCCCTCAACCATACCGATTCATTCATCGCATCAAGTTACGCCGCGTTCGCGCTGGCTGTCTCGCACACGTTTTGGTGGCACTCCACCACGCCGGAAGTGTACACGCTCTTCGTTTTTCTCCTGCTCCTCAGCCTTTACTTCTTCGAGCAATTTGAAAGGACGCAGCGCGCATCATCGTTCATGCTCAGCGCGTTCTTCTTCGGCATGGCGGCATCCGATCATCTACTTGCATTCATCGCGCTTCCCGCATTGAGCGTTTATCTCATCCTCTCGAAAAAATATATTTCGCTTGATCTAAACTTGCGAAGAATCTTTTTCGCTTTCCTCTCTTTTATATTGGGCTTTTCCATTTACATCATTCAATTTATTCGACTGACAAAAAACTTTTCCATCGGCGAACTGATGGGTCCAGCGGCTGGCACAACGTTTCTTGAGAATCTCGGAACACTGTCGCTCGCCGCGCTGGGAGAAAGCCTAACACGCTACGGATTATTTTTCGCGCTACAATTCGGCGCGATCGGCATCCTCTTCGGCATCATCGGGTTTCGCAAAGCGTTCAATGGCGCGGCGCAAAAATTCGTTTTGTTATTTATCGTATACGCGCTCTTCGGGATTCTCTACCGCGTGTCCGATCAATTCGCATTTTTTCTGACATCATATGTCTTCTTCGCGCTGTTGATGGGACTAGGTGCGACTCACGCCCTCTCCCGCCTTTCGACAAAACCCCGCCTCATTCTGACCTTCATCCTGATTCTAACCATCGGAGCGACTCCGCCCTTCTATCGCGCCATCCCGCGCCTCGCGCAGAGTCAAGGCATAGACGACTCTTTTCTCGGCATCCCACAAGTAGGGACGGGAGTCCGCAATGGTTTGGCGTATTACGTTGACCCCAACAAACGCGGAGATTTTCTCGCCTTTGACTTCGGCAACGACACCATTACAAATCTTCCTCCCCACGCGCTCGTCATCGCAGAATGGTACACCGATACGGACGAATATTTTGTGCTTCGTCACTTCATCAAAGTGATGGGAGACCGCCCGGATGTGACCATCACCGGCTTCCCCAGCGACGATCCATTTTCATTCGATTCCCAGCGTGTGTTGGAGATGATCGAAGGATCAATTTCAACCCGCCCCGTGTATCTCGCCTCCCTCAGCGACAGGTTTTATGCCGCGTCACAATTAGTTGTAACGCATTGCATCGTGCCTGAAAATTATCTCTATCGTATTTACGAAAGAGGCGACACAACCCTGCCATGTTTGAGTCTCGACTCGATTACTGATTGAAGTTACGCAGTTCACCGTACAGCAAAGTTCACTTTGCGCTTGCGCATTGCAAAATGAATGGCAAGATAAATCTTGCAGTACTACCCGAATCACCGATCAAACACCCAATCCCAACATTTGATTTCCAAGTTATTGCCTTCCACAGCCAACGCGGCGGCGTAATTTGATTCGACATTCAACGAATGTAGTGACCAACGCGCGGCTTCATTTGCATCAGGCCGCGTCGCGCGGAGGAGGACTGGCTCATTTGGGGAAAGCGACACATCGAAACTATCCAGCGGCAGGGACAGACCCAGTCCCTGCGTTTTGATGTATGCTTCTTTGCGCGTCCAGCAGTTGAAAAATCCGCGCGTGTGCTGTTCGGGAAGCAAAGCGGTTAGTTCAGAAACTTCACGCGGAGAAAAATTTCGGTGGGCAAGATTCTCAAGTTCAATATCGTCGCGGACGAGTTCAACGTCAACGCCGACTTTTCTTCCGTGGGTGATAGCGATCAATGTGAAATCACCGGAGTGCGAGAGATTGAATTCGATATTCCTCAAACGACTGAAGTCGTTACTACGGTTTACAAATGGCTTTCCGTATTCGTTCGCGGAAAATTTCAATTCACTCGGCTCGCATTGCAGATAGCGCGAGAGAATGCCCCGCAAACTCGCATGGGCAACAATGTAGCGATCACGATCTACATCAAAATGAAAACGCGAGGCGCGTTGACGTTCGTCCTCCGAGAGAGAATCTTCACTTGGAGTTGCCAAACTCAGGTGGACGCGCCAAACATCCACGCGGTCTTTTGCAAGATCGAGATTCTCCGGGGGACGAGTCCAAATCGTGTAGTTCATTCGCGCCATGCCTTGATGATTCCCGTGCCAAACAGAATCTTTTGCGGAAAGATCCCGCCCTCGACAGCGACTTGAAAGCCGTGCGACTCCAAATGACGGACTAAGTCTCGATGGCTGCGGGAGTCGTCCACGAACTCGTGATATTCCATCACAATGTAGCGGATTTTTTGGAGCGTTTCGCGCGAGCAGTTGGCTAGGATGGCATACTCCGCGCCTTCGATGTCCATCTTCAAGCAATCAACCCGTTCGATGCCGTTCTCTGAAAGAATATCGGCGAGCGTCACGGCGCGGACTCGTTCGCGCGGGCTGTTCGCGTCCTGTAACAACGAACCCAACGCGCCGTTATCGCCCGGCAGAAAAAATTCCATCTCGCCGCGGATGTCTGAAACGGCGGCATGATGCGCGTGGAGGTTTTCGATGTTGTTCATCTTTTTGTTTTCAGCGA
This sequence comes from Anaerolineales bacterium, assembly GCA_021462845.1. GTDB lineage: Bacteria > Chloroflexota > Anaerolineae > Anaerolineales > Villigracilaceae > Defluviilinea. The sequence goes on along the minus strand of JAJTXU010000068.1, from coordinate 6,833 downwards.
GCATGTCAAAATTACTGCGAGAGGCTTCATAGGCGTAGACGTTGCCCGGCGCGGCAAGTTGCGCGGCGCGGACCGAAAATCCGCCGATGTGAGCGCCGAGATCTACCACCACATCCCCCGCGCGGATGGGAAACTTCGGGTCGTCGTAGATCTTCGCTTTCCATATTTCCCACACCACGAGAATGTCCGATGTGTTCACGCGCGTTTTGAATCGCGTTTTGGAATCCGCTTGAATTACGGTCACAGTTTTTCCCTGATGCCGAAGATAAAACAGTGGGAAGACCAGTTTATTGAACCAGAGAAAGAAGCGTTGATTCTTTAGCCGCATTGTTGTTGTATTAGAACCGCCTCATGAAATGTCACCCTGAGCGCCAGCGAAGGGTCTCTGACACAACAACAGAGATTCTTCGCTTCGCTCAGAATGACATTGTGCAAGGTGATCTATCGAAGTTTCCCTTCCACAAATTTCAACACTGCTTCGTTCGCAGTTGCGATGAAAAAATGATTTCCCGCGAAATATTTTGACTCAAAAGAATTTTCCGTGTGCAACGCCCAGCCTTCCACTTGCTCGCGGCTCACGCGCGGATCGTCGAGTCCGCCGAGGGCAACGATGGGACAGTCCAGCCGATGCGAGTTGGGGCGATAATTCTCAAAGGCTTCAAAGTCCGCGCGCAGAACGGGGATGAACAGCGACATCATCTCCGGGTTGGCGATCACTTCATCGGGAATCCCGTTGAATTTTTTCAGCGCCTCAATAAAATCGGGATCGGGCAAACGATGGATATGCGGATGTGGGTTCGGCAGGGACGGCGCGCCGCAACCAGAGATGAACAAAATGTTTGGTTGTTTTTGCTTTGCGAGTTCAAACGCGACCAGCCCGCCAAGGCTGTGACCGAAGAAGGCGAATGGTTTATCCAACAGCGATTGAATCGCCTCTGTAAGCCCATCCACGAGCGTGTTGATTCGATTCGCCAACGGCTCTTTGTATCGTGACCCTCTGCCGGGATAATGAGCGATCCATGCTTCGATGGTTGAGGGGATGCTCCATTTGCCAAAGGGCGCCAGGCCGCCGCCCGCGTACGGAAAGATGAACAGTCGAAATGAGGCTCGCGGAGTCGAACGCCGGCAGACGAACCACTTGTCTACATCGTGGGATGTCAAATTCACAACGGCTTGATCTCAGGTTTGGGAATCAGCCCGTGCTCGTAAAACGCGCGGAAATATGTGGACATCAACTCCGCGTTGACGGGCTGGCATTGAATGCCGCTCCCTTCCAATTTGGCGAGCGTGGCGCTGAGGTCAATTTGCGGCATGAAGATCTGCTTCTGTTCCACTTCCTCGATCAACGGCAGGTAAGGTTCCCAGCCGCCGTTCTCCATGTGGAGGACGGTCTTGAACAATTCCCTCCGCCAGTCTTCGAATGAAACAACGCGCGGATTGAATCCCTCCGTGGCGAGCCATTCCACCAAGCGGCTTAGATGCAAAGGCTGAGGATTCTCAAGGTGATACACCCGATTCCAATTGGCGGCATCTTGCGAAAGATGGACGATTGCCGCGCTGACGAAATCCACAGGGACGATATTGGCGACCACATCCAGATCCGGCATGACGCCCAGCAACAGGCAAGCGCGGGTCATGCTGGAGATCATGTTGTCGGTATTCCACGCGCCGGTGAGGCTGTGACCCGACACCAAGCCGGGACGATAGATCGCGTACGGGATGCCGCGCGCGCCCGCTTCCATCACCAATTTTTCCGCGACCCATTTGCTTTGAGCGTACCCGCCGAACGGCGCGCCTGTTTCATCTATGTTGTCGCTTTCGCGGAACACGCGCCCGTCGTCGTGATCGCCGTTGTGCAAAATGGACAGCGTGGACACGTGATGCACGGGTTTCAACTTCGCGCGGCATGCCAATCGCAAAATTTCTTGCGTCCCCAAAACATTCGCTGACTTATGCGCCGCGTACGGGTAAACAAAATTCACCATCGCGCCATTGTGAATGATCGAGTCAATTTCATTTGCAAGTTCGTCGAACGCTTCTTCGCTCAACCCAAACCGCGGCGAGCCGAGATCGCCCAACACAGGCTGAATGCGAGACGCAAACGATTCATCCCACAGTTGATACGAATCGAGGTTGCGCTTCAAACGCTTCAAACCTTGTTCAATCGTATCGGCGCGAAGCAAGCAATACACGTCCGCCGAAGTCTGCTTCAACAAGTCATGCAACAAGAACGCGCCGACGAATCCCGTCGCGCCCGTGAGCAGAATCTTTTTCGGCTCAGCATGTTCATAGACGAGGTCGCCCGCCGTGATGTCCGCGTCCAACACCGCTTCGGCTTTCAACTCCGCCAAACTCAATTGATTCATGCGGATGAAATTTTTCCGATCCGCATACGCCGTCTCATCGCCGCGCCGCGCCCGTTCGATGGTCAACGCGAGATTCGCCACTGTTGGATTCTCGAACAACGCGCGCAACGGCAATTGCGAAGTTTCAAGTGAAAATTTTTCGCGCAACAAAAACACGAGCCGCGTCCCCAACAGCGAATGTCCGCCAAGTTCAAAAAAATTGTCGTTCACGCCAACCTGCTCCACGCCCAAGCCCAACACCTCCGCGCACACTTCGGCAAGTTGCAATTCCAATTGCGTGCGCGGCGCGACATATTGCGCGCGCAAGTCAACACGCGACTGAGTCGGCTCAGGCAATGCTTTGCGATCCACTTTTCCGTTCGGCGTGAGCGGCAGCGAATCAAGATTCACAAACACGGATGGAATCATGTATTCAGGAAGTTTCGCGCGCAAATAATCTCTGAGATGGACGTGCTCCGCTTCCTCCTCAGGGACGGCTGGCACCACGTAGGCGACCAGACTCGCCTCCGCGGACCTCTCCTTCCACGCGACGACCACCGCCTGCTTCACCTGCGGATGATTCATCAACGCAACTTCGATCTCGCCCGTTTCGATGCGATATCCGCGAACCTTCACCTGCTGATCGCTTCTACCAAAGAACTCGATATTGCCATCCGCGAGATACCGCGCGAGGTCGCCGGTTTTGTAGATAACATTACCTTTCCGCGCTGAGCGGAGTGGCGCGTGATGTTCGCGCCACGAAGTCGAAGCGGGGAGAGTGGTGAATCTCTCCGCCGTCAACTCCGGTCGATTCAAATAGCCTCGGCTGACACCGTCCCCTCCGATGTACAAATCACCAATGACTCCAACAGGAACAGGCTGTAGATTCGAATCCAAAATATAGATCTGTGTGTTGGCAATCGGTCTGCCGATGGGAACGGTGTTCGAGATGCCCGCTTGAATCGAATCCACTTTGTAAAGCGTTGACCAGATCGTCGTCTCGGTGGGACCATACACATTCCACAACCCTGCGCCACGCGCGAGAAGTTTTTCGGCGAGGTCGTTCGTCAACGCTTCGCCGCCGCACAGGATGTTCAAATCGGGCTTGCCCGTCCAGCCTGCTTCGAGCAACAGACGCCAACTCGCGGGCGTGGCTTGCATGAACGTGATATTTGAATCGGTCAATGACTGCGCCAGCAACGCGCCGTCCGCAACGACTTCGGAATTTGCGATCACGACCTTTGCGCCGACCGTCAGCGGCAACAGCAATTCGAGAACGGCAATATCGAACGAAAGAGTCGTGACGGCAAGCAAAGAATCGTCCGCGTTGATTTCCAAATCCTTTTGCATCGAACAAAGGAAGTTGACAACAGCGCGATGATGGATCTGCACGCCCTTCGGTTTGCCGGTCGAGCCAGAGGTGTAGATCACGTAAGCAAGATTATCAGCGGAGGGTTTCGATTTTTTGCCGCGCTTTGTCTTCACTTCTTCGAGCGCGTCGAGGCAAATGACTTGCGCATTTGTCTTTGGCATTTCAGGCAACAAAGATGAAAGCGTGAGAACAATAGAAGCGTTTGAATCTTCCAGCATGAACGCGAGACGTTCAGACGGGAAGGATGGGTCAAGCGGCAAATACGCGCCCCCCGCCTTCAACACGCCAAGCAGACCGACGAGCATTTCAACGGAGCGGCTCACGAACAAGCCGACGAGAGTCGCCGGCTTGACGCCTTGCGCGACAAGAATCTTTGCAACCTCGTCCGCGCGTTTGTTCAGTTCTTTGTATGAAACTTCGGGACGGTGATCGAATTCAACCGCGATTGCATTTGGCGTCTTCTTAGCCTGCGCCTCGATCAATTCATGGACGCAAGCCATGCGCGGATAATCGAGTTGCGTTTGATTCCAGTCCACAAGAATTTTTTGTCTTTCCGATTCATCCAACAGCGAAAATGCTGAAACGGGTTTTGACGGGTCAGCAACAATGTCATGCAAAAGCGAATCGAAGTGTTTCAACATGCGCTGGATGGTTTCCGCGTCGAACAAGTCCACGTTATATTGAAGCGCGGCGGCAAGACCATCGCCCAACTCAGACATCATCATCGTCATGTCGAACTGCGCGGGTTCGCCGCCCAGCGCGATGGATTCGAGGACGAGTCCGCTCGCTTCCATGCGCGCGCCGTCGAGTCCGAGCGCGAACGGGCTGAGCGCTTGCGCGTCCGCTTCGTGCGCTTTTTGCAGGATGAACATGGTCTCGAACAACGGCGGGCGGCTGGAGTCACGTTGGATTCCCAGTTTCTTCGCCAATAATGCGGGCGGATAGTCTTGATGCTCGAACGCGCCGAGCGCGGTCTGCTTGACGCGCTGGATGATTTCGTTGAAGGATGGGTCGCCTGAAAAATCCGCTTTCAACGCGATGGGGTTGATGAAGTAGCCGACGAGATTCGACAACTCGGCATGGCTTCGTCCCGCGGTCACTGACCCAACCAAGAATTCGTCTTGATTTGAATAGCGATGCAACAACGTTTGGAATGCGGCGAGCAAGGTCATGAACACCGTCGCGCCATTTTCTTGCGCGAGAGATTTCAACTTTCCGTATAAATCCGCGTCCATGAAGAGATGTTCCGAGTCGCCGCGATAGGACTGCATCGGCGAGCGCGGACGGTCGGTGGGAAGATTCAACGCGGGGAGTTGATCCCCAAGTTGCGTTTGCCAGTACTGCCATAATTTTTCGCCGCGTTCGCTTTCGAGCATCGCCGCTTCCCAACGCGCATAATCGGAGTAACGCGCAGAGAGCGCGGGCAATTCAAGTTCCGAATCGTTTTTGTTCGACTCATACAACATCAACAACTCACGCGCCAAGATCGTCATTGACCAGAAGTCCGTGACGATGTGATCCATCGCCAGTAAAAGGATGTGAGACGAATCCCGCGTGAGGTGGAGCGCGGCTCGGATGACTGGACCAGCCTCAAGGTCGAATGAAGCGTGGGCATCCCGCGCGAGTCGCTCGCGCAGTGTGTCGTCATCCAGCGCGGACGAATCCACAATGCGGAAAATCCCATCCATCGAATCGTGAATGCGTTGAAGCGGCTCGCCATTGACCACGTGGAATGTGCTTCGCAACGATTCATGCCGCGCGATGAGTTGCTCGAATGTGAGTTGCAACGTGTTGACATCGAGGTCGCCGCGAATGCGAATCGCGCCAGCCACGTTGAACGAAAATTCAGCGGGCATGAGTTGATGCAAAAACCACAACGCCTGCTGACCCACCGAAAGCGGATTCTCGCGCGGCGGATTTTGCGCGACGATGAACAACGACTCATTCTCCGTTTCAGCCGAATCCAAATTTGCAAGCGCCTCCGTCGCGAGACTTGAGATCGTGGGACCCTGCAACAGACTCGCCACTGAAATTTTCGCGCCAAGTTTTGATTCGAGCGAATTCTTGAGTTCCATCGCCATCAACGAGTCGAGACCAAGCGTGTCGAGAGGTTGATTGAGATTCAAACGCGAGGCCTCCATACCGAGGATGCGCGCGGTGTGTTGCTGGATGAATGATTCAACTTCAGATTTTGTTTGTTGTTGGGCGGGATTCTCCCTCACCCCTAACCCCTCTCGCTTCGACACGCTCAGCGCGGCGCCCACAGGGAGAGGGGGATTCATTGCTCGCTTTCCATTCTTTCGTTCAACAACTTTTTCTTGCGGTTTTAGTTTTCCATTCGAACGCGGCGAGACCGTGTCTACGTGCTTACGTATTTCCCTGTCTACGTGTTTACCTGTTTCCCTGTCTACCTCTAACCAATACCTCTGCCGATCAAACGGATAATTCGGCAACGCCACTTTGTTGCGCGAATAACCCGCATCGAATCCTTTCCAATCCACATCCGCGCCTTGCACATAGAGTTTGCCGAGGCTGTCGAGGATGGCTTGCCATTCGTCTTGATTTTGTCTCAGCGACGGTAGAAACGCAGATTTTGATTCAGGCAAACATCGTTTGCCCATTCCCAACAACACAGGAGCGGGACCGATCTCGATGAACGCGTCGATTCCCAGATGGGCAAGCGCTCCCATCCCTGCGGAGAATTTCACTTCCGCGCGGATGTGGTTGCGCCAGTATTTGGCAGTGGGAGGTTGAGGAATTTCCGCGCCCGTGAGGTTGGAGATGAGGAGAATTTGAGAATTAGAGAATTTTATGTTTTGGGCAAATGATTCGAATTCATCGAGGATCGAATCCATCAATGGAGAATGGAAGGCGTGTGAAACTGTTAGCGGCTTGGAGGTGATGCCGAGTTTGGTCAGTTCATCCACGATGGTTTGAATGGCGGATGATTCGCCGGAGATAACCGTGTTGTCGGGTCCGTTCGAGGCGGCGATGGAAACTTTATCTTGATATGGCTTCAACACATCGGCAATGCGATTCGCATCCGCGAGGACTGCGACCATCGTCCCGTTTTGCGGAAGTCCGCCCATCAAACGCGCGCGTTCGGCGATGAGGCG
>JAJTXU010000067.1 GCA_021462845.1 Anaerolineales bacterium | reverse complement strand
TTGGACTTTGCACCCGGCTTAGTGATTCTTTCCCCTAGCGTCTGTTGACCTCTCCGCTTTTCTTCCGGTTTGCCAACAGTATCTTTGAGAAAGCCATGATAATCACCACCCCGTAACTTGACGCGCCCTCTTGGATGTGCTACCATCCCCGAAACTTTGTTCTGGTATTCAGGAGAAGATTATGTTGAGAATGAAGCGAGGCGCAATGATCGCCTCCATAGCAGCGATCGGCGCGATGTTGCTCACGGCATGCCGACAACCGTTTTCTACGCCGGTGTCTGTCACCAGCACCGCGATTGATACGAGCAATCTATTCGAAACCCTCGGCACTCCGGTTGCCAGCCCTACCGGGTTGGGAGGCGTTCAGCAGGCAACCACACAAACCGCGCAAAGTATCGACCCGAATTTGTTGAACACTGCCACGCCAGACGGCGCGGCGGTAACCGCCACATTGACTCCATTCGTGCAGTTGCCATCCAACCCCACTGCGACACCCACAACGACTCTCGCCCTCCCCAGCGGACCGACCAATACGCCTCAACCGCAGGCGCCGCCTGGTTCGCGTCCCCCCACGTATGCCCTCAAAAGCGAGGAGTTCCCATTCTGTATCGCGCGCCGCTACGGTATCGATCCCACGGCGTTGCTCGCGGCAAGCAACCTCTCCAGCCCGGATATTTATTATGCCGGTTTGGTGTTGACCATCCCATCGGGGCCGGCTTGGTCCGAAGCCGATTTGGGTCCGCGTTCTTTACGCGCGCATCCCGGTTCCTACGTGGTGACCGGCAATGCCGATACGACCGTGTTTGGCGTGGCATGTAAATTCGGCGATGTAACGCCGGACGCCATCGTTGCCGCTAACGGCGGGCTTACCCTCAATTCCACGCTGACGGTTGGTCAAAGTTTAAACATTCCGTAATTGAACGCTTTGTGTAAAACGCGATTAACTTAAGACGCAGAAAACGCTGGTTGATGCTGATAAAGCAAAATCAGCGTTTTCTGCATGAAACAGCATCCTATTTGATTTCGCGTGAGTCGTATTTCTCGTATAATGCAATCATCACGATCACAGGAAAATCATATGACCTTTGAACTTCTCCGCTCAGAAACCTTGTTGCAGGGGCGCGTCTTCCGCATCCGCCGCGACACCCTCAAAACTCCGGATGGGCGCGAAACGAAATTCGAGATCATCGAGCATGGCGGTTCTGTGGTCATCATCCCTGTGGACGAGCATGGAGACATGTACTTCGTACGGCAATACCGTCACGCCGCGGGGATAGACCTGCTCGAACTCCCGGCTGGCACGCGCGATGGCGACGAACCATACGAAGAATGCGCCGCCCGCGAAATCCGCGAAGAGACCGGCTTGCAGGCGGGAAAATTGCAAAAGGTTGGAGAGTTCTTCCTTGCCCCCGGCTACTCTTCCGAATTTATGGAAGTGTACCTAGCCACCGACTTAAAGCACAACCCGCTGGAAGCGGACGATGATGAATTCCTGTCGGTTGAGAAATACCCGGTGAGGCAAGCCATCGAAATGGCGGAACGCGGCGAAATGCCCGATGCCAAGTCGCTGGCGGCGCTGTTGATGGCTAAGCCATATTTAAATTTGTAGATTTGTCCCTCTGATACAATCACATTATGAAGCCAACTCCTTCACCTGAAGAACGCGTCTGGGCTGTGCTGGCGCATCTTTCCGCGCTGGCGTTTGGCATGGGACTCCTCCTGCCGGTCATCGGCTGGGCGGAGCAGAGGCGGAAGTCGAAATTTGTCGCGTATCAATGTTTGCAGGCGTTGGGATATCAATCGTTGGGGTATACGGTCTGGTTGCTCGGATACCTGCTGTTCATTGCTGTCAATATCCTTTTGATGATGATCGTTGCAATAGCCGCCCCGAAAAATGAAGATGTGTTTATGACATCGGTCATCGGCTTCGATATTTTCTTTTTCGTTTTTCTTTTCGCCTCGCTCGGGATCTATTTTCTCATGCCGATTATCGCCGCTATTGCATGCGGAATGGGGAAAGATTTTCAATATCCGTTCATGGGTAAACGACTAGCAAATTATCTTGAGTACAATGCCGAGGGCGAGAACCCGCTCAACGAGGATCACGAAGACCGCTGGGTTGCGGCGATGGGACATTTCAGCGTGATCATCGCGTTTTGGGGGATGCTCGCCCCGGTCACCGCGTGGATTTTGCAAGGCAAGCGGAGCGCGTGGTTGAAGTTTCAATCGGCGCAGGCGATTGCTTTTCATCTCTGCGTTCTCGCGCTGGGACTTGTCGCCGGGGCGCTTTATATGGTTGGTATGGTCGCTTTTATTGCGCTGACCGGCTTTAGCCCGGAGTCTTCCATGAGTTCAGGGGCTGGGTTGATCGGACTAATTATTATGTTCGGCTTCATGCTGATCGCGCTGTTAATTGTTTTGGCCGTCCCTCTTTTTCATATCACCGGTCAATGGGCTGGCTACCGCGTGTTGAAGGGCGACGATTATAAGTATCCGATTGTTGGAAAACTGGTTGCGCGTTTTATTCCGATTGGCTCTGAAGGCACCACGAAGAATCTCCCAGCCAGCGAGGGAGACCCTTCGGTCGCGGCGAACGCTCCCTCACATCGTCCCGATGGTTTATCGGGAGGGTGACATAGCCGAGGTAAACAATGAAAATATTGATCGCCACAGACATGGAAGGGATCACCGGCGTCACTACGTGGGATCAGGTGACGCCGGGTCACGCGGAGTATGCCCGCTTTCGCCGCCTCATGACTCAAGATGTGAATGCCGCCATCCGTGGCGCGTTCGAGGCTGGGGCAGACGAAGTCATCGTTGCCGACGGTCACTGGAACGGCTCGAACATTCTCGTCGAGGAACTCGATCCGCGCGCGAGGTTGAACACCGGTTCGCCAAGTCCGCTTTCGATGATGCAGGGGATTGATGAAAGCGTGGACGGCGTTTTCTTCGTCGGCTATCACGCGCGCAATGGAATGCAGAATGCGATTCTCGATCACACGTGGTCATCGAAGACGGTTGCGAATCTTTGGCTCAATGAGATCCTCACCGGCGAATATGGATTGAACGCCGCGCTCGCCGGTCATTTTGGCGTGCCGGTCATCATGGTCAGCGGCGACCAGACCGCGTGCGCCGAAGTGGAGAACTTGCTCGGCGATGTAGAACGCGCGGTGGTCAAGCAAGCGACCGGGCGTTTTGCGGCGGAGTGTTTGCCTCCGCAGGTGACGCAGGAAATTATTTTCAACTCTGCCGCGCGGGCGGTGACGCGGCTTGCGGAGGGCGACTCGCCCGACCCGTTCGTGTTGGATTCTCCGATTCAGGCGACGGTGGAATTTTTCACCTCCGACATGGCGGATCGCGCCGCCCTGATGCCCGCCACACAGCGCGAAGCGACTCGCGTATCGTTGGCAGGGCAGGATATGGTTTCGGTCTATCGCGGCTTCCGCGCCATGGTAACGTTAGCCCTGTCGGGTTAGGAAGCCCGTTCGAGGCTGAATCAGCCGCACGAGAGAGGCGAAGCGGCGTTATCCAATTCGGAATTTTCCGATTGACTTTTGTACAAACACTTTCTTATAATCAGACATGCCATATCTTAATTGCGTGTCTGGTGTTCCTATGGGTAACCTGTGGAAGGAGGTGGCGTGTAGGGGTTAAGGAACGACGTTTTTCCCGCAAATTTTCAATCCTAAAAAATTAACGAAGGAGAGAGCAATGAAGTCCAAGTGGTTTGTATTGAGCAGTCTGGTAATGCTTGTCAGTCTTGTGCTTTCGGCTTGCGGTGGCGCAGGCGGCGGCGAAGGCGGTCGTGAGGACGGTCCGTTGCAGAAGATTGGCGATGGCGAAGGGGCGCTTTCGATTGTGGCGTGGGCTGGTTACATCGAACGCGGCGAAACCGACCCGGCGTATAACTGGGTGACCAAGTTCGAGGAAGCCACCGGTTGTATGGTGACCGTGAAAACCGCCGCGACCTCCGACGAAATGGTGGCATTGATGAACGAAGGCGGTTTCGACCTGGTGACCGCTTCGGGCGATGCCTCGAACCGTTTGATCTCCGGTGGACGCGTGCAGGAGATCAACATCGGTTTGATCCCCTCGTACAGCAAAATCGACGAGCGCCTGCAAAATGCGCCGTGGCATACGGTGGATGGCAAGCATTACGGCGTGCCGTATTCGTCCGGTCAAAATATTTTGATGTACAACACAGAGGTCTTTGGCAATGAGCCCCCGACCAGTTGGAATGTGGTGTTCGAGGAAATGACCCTGCCCGATGGTCAGTCGAACAAGGGACGTATTCAGGCGTACGATGGTCCCATCTACGTGGCGGATGCGGCGGTTTATTTGAAGAGCGCCCGCCCCGAACTTGGTATTACCGATCCGTACGCGTTGAACCGCGATCAATTCAATGCCGCGATCGAACTTCTGCGCCAACAGCGACCATTGATTAATCGCTACTGGCACGATGCCTTCATCCAGATGGATGATTTCACCAACGAAGGCGTTGCCGCTTCCGGTTCCTGGCCCTTTATGGCGAACCTGTTGAAGTTCGGCGGCGCGCCGATCGATAAGGTTGTCCCTGCGGAAGGCGCGACCGGCTGGGCAGATTCCACCATGCTTCATGTGGATGCCGCCCACCCCAACTGCGCCTACCTGTGGATGGAGCACTCCCTCGACCCGAAGGTGCAAGGCGATCTGGCGGCTTGGTTCCAGAATATCCCAGTGCGCCTCGATGCTTGTGAAGGCAACGAATTGCTTGGAGCCGATGGATGTGCGAACAATGGTTTGAACGACTTCGATAAGATCCTCTGGTGGCGCACGCCTACCTCTGATTGCGGCGATAAGGATGCGGCAACCGAGTGTGTGCCCTATCACGAATGGGTCACAAATTACGTGGCTGTGATTGGCGGTCGTTAATCTGTTTTGTGCTTGAAAACATCAGGCGGGACCCGTTCTCGCCTGATGTTCTTTATTACGGCATTTGCCCAAGAGAGTGTTCCTAACCTGGCAATGAAATACCAACCAAGGATGAGCGTTCAGACCCATGAGTAACTCACCAACCCCCGCCATACGGTTTAATCAAGTCAGCCGCTACTTCGGCGATGTGAAGGCGGTCGATCAGGTTAACCTTGAAGTGCGCGACGGCGAATTCTTTTCTATGCTCGGTCCCTCCGGTTCGGGGAAGACTACCTGCCTAAGGATGATCGCCGGCTTCGACCGCCCAACCTCAGGACAGATTTTCCTGTATGGGCAGGATGTATCCAACCTGCCGCCCTACGAACGGGATGTGAACACGGTCTTTCAGGACTATGCCCTGTTCCCGCACATGAATGTGGCGGATAACATTGCCTACGGGTTGATGGTCAAAAAGGTGAAGAAATCGGAGCGGATACGCCGCGCGGATGAAATGCTGGAGTTGGTGCGCCTGACAGGGTTTGGCAAGCGCAAGCCCTCGCAACTTTCAGGCGGTCAACGACAGCGTGTGGCTCTTGCCCGCGCGTTGGTCAATCATCCTAAGGTGCTTCTTCTCGATGAGCCTCTCGGCGCGCTGGATCTCAAACTCCGCCAGCAGATGCAAGTGGAACTCAAGTCGATTCAACAGCGGGTTGGGATCACCTTCATTTTTGTTACACACGACCAGGAGGAAGCGTTGACGATGAGCGACCGCATTGCCGTCTTCAACGAGGGGAAAATCTCTCAGGTGGGCACCCCGGCTGAAATTTATGAAAGACCCGCTTCGCCGTTCGTCGCCGGGTTTGTGGGCACGTCTAACCTGATCGGCGGGGAAGTGGCAAAGCGGCTGACGGGTTCCGATAAGCTGTTTTCCATACGCCCTGAAAAAATTCATCTTGGCAATGTCAACAGTCAGCCTGAAGCGGGCATGGTATTTCTGGATGGCGCCGTGCGTGACGTGGTGTATCTTGGTTTGTTCACGCGCTACCTGGTTGAGACCGAGGGCGGTATCGATTTGATGGTGGTTGAGCAAAATTTAAAGACAACGTCGATGGATGTGCTTTCGGTGAAAGGGCAAAAGGTGCGCTTGCTCTGGCACAAGGATCACATCAACCCGGTGGGAGGCTAATTCGATGTTGAACCGCGCCTCCACATACTTGTATCACCGTCCGCGCCTGGCGCTGGCTTTGTTGTTGGGTCCGCCGATGATCTACATGGTGGTTGTTTACCTTGGCGCGTTGTTTAACTTGTTGATTTACAGTTTTTATTCCCTGCAGGAGTTCACAGGTTTGATCGTAAGAGAGTTTACGCTTTCAACGTATGCCCAACTGTTTGAGCCTGCCAACCTCGATATCTTTAAACGCACAACGGTGATGGCGGCGGCGGTCACTGTCGCCGACGCGCTCATCGCCTTTCCACTTTCATACTACACCGCCAAGTTTGCCTCGCCGCGTTTGAAGACATGGCTGGTGATCGCGATCACGATCCCGCTTTGGTCGAGTTATCTGGTGCGCGTGTATGCGTGGAAATTGATCCTCGCACAGGAGGGCATTCTCTCGTGGTTTATCAATCTGCTTCACCTTGACGGCGTATTAAACCGGTTATTGAGCTTTGAAAGTATTGGAGGCTCTTCGCTCGCGCTCTCGCCCATCGGGTTGTTCATTGTGTTTGTTTATATATGGTTGCCTTATATGATTTTGCCGATCCTGACATCATTGGAGCGCGTGCCGAAATCTTTACTAGAGGCTTCAGGCGATCTGGGCGCAAAGCCGTTGCAGACCTTCCGCACGGTGATCTTACCGCTGGCGTTCCCAGGTGTTGTGGCTGGCTCGATCTTCACGTTTTCACTAACCCTGGGCGATTTCATTGCCCCGATCGCGCTGGGCAACTCAAAATTCTTTATCGGCATGGCGGTATATTCCTACCAGGGCACAGCGGGAAATATTCCGCTTGCCGCCGCAATGACGATGGGTCCCATCGTCATCATGATCGTCTATCTGCTCATTGCCCGCAGACTGGGAGCCTTCGATGCGCTCTAATTCCTTCGATCCGAAAGCCTCATGGGGTTTGAAGCTTGCCGCGCTTGGCGGGTTGTTGTTTTTGCACGCGCCGATCCTCATTATCTTTTTATACACGCTGACTCCCGATGAGACCACATACACCTTTCCACTGCCCGGCATTACGTTCAAATGGTTCGGGGTTGCCTTACAGCGCGAGGATCTCTGGCGCGCGTTGACGTTATCCCTAAAGGTGGCGACTGTTGCGACCATAGCGGCGCTCATCCTCGGGACGCTTGCTGCGGCGGCGGTGTATCGGAGCAGTTTCTTCGGCAGGGAGGCGGTCTCATTCCTGCTCATTCTGCCGATTGCTTTGCCGGGTATTGTGACCGGCATTGCCTTGCGTACCGCGCTCGGCGGATTCGACATCCCGTTTTCGTTTTGGACGATTGTCATTGGTCATGCCACATTTTGCGTGGTGGTTGTGTACAACAATGTGCTGGCGCGCTTCCGAAGAATGCAAGGCTCGCAGATCGAAGCCTCGATGGACCTGGGCGCAAACTCATTCCAGACGTTCCGGTATGTTATCTTTCCCAACATTGCTACCGCCTTGCTCGCAGGCGGGATGCTTGCCTTTGCTCTTTCGTTCGATGAAGTGATCGTGACAACCTTTACGGCCGGTCAAGATACGACCTTGCCGATCTGGATCTTCTCGCAACTTACACGTCCGCGCGATAGGCCGGTGACGAATGTCGTGGCGATGTTAGTGATGTTGATCACCTTCGTTCCGATCTTTTTGGCGCAGCGACTTTCCGCGCAAAGTTCCGACACTGAGGGCGAAACGAAGTAGAGGAGCCGAATCAGGCGTCCCGTCGGGGCGAAGCGGGTTTTGAATCCCCAAAATTCCTCCCTCAAAAATATTGACAGCGCGTCAATCCCCATTACAATTGCGTTCAATATCCTACAAGGAGCGTTGATATTCTAGCGACTCGCACGAGTGTGAATGGACGAATGCTTGTGCCTTTTCTATAATTTACGCCACGAATAAAATCTGGCTTCCGCCGCCCTCCAACTCAGCGTTGGTGAGGCGGCGGGACTGCTTAAGGTCTATGCAGTCAACACAGTGGTTAAGAGCTGTTGTCTTGGCTGTTTTTGTTTGCCTGTGTTTGTCATTCTCCCGAAGGACATCGGGACGATGTGAGCGAAGCGAAGAATCCCCTCCACGGCGAGAAGACCCTTCGCTAGCGCTCAGGGTGACACATTGAAAATGGTTTTCCCTTTGGCGCAAGTTGCCAAAGTATCATACTGGGCGAAATGCCTTCACCAAAACGAAAGGAAAGAATGACCGGTCAATTTACTTCCCACTTGAATCCGAAATGCAGTTCGGGAGCGTTCGAAGAGAAAGGCGGATGCGGCGTGTTTGCGCGCGAGCCGATCAAAAAGGGCGAACTGCTCGCGCTGTTTGGAGGACGTATCGCGTCGAGAGACGAGATAGACCCCAACATGCCGCACTTCACTCAGCGCGTTCTCCAGATCGAGGATGATTATTATTTGATCACTCCCGATCCGTTGGAGCCTTCCGATTGTTTCAACCATTCGTGCGAACCCAATGCGGGTTTCACCGGGCAGGTCGGAGTCGTCGCCATGCGCGACATCAAAGCGGGCGAGGAAGTCAACTTCGATTACGCCATGTGCGACGGCTCGATCTACGACGAATTCACCTGCCAATGCGGAAGCGCGAACTGCCGCGGTCAAGTGAAAGGCACCGATTGGACAATCCCCGAACTCTGGGAAAAATATGACGGCTATTACATGCCGTATCTCGCGAGGCGTATCGAGAAACTCAAAGCCGCCTCGCGCGTTCTCGCGTAACGCAAACGGATTGCACGGTACAATTGTGCAATCCGTTTTATGTTTAAATCTTTCGCGTTCAAAATTTATCTCGCCGCTCTTGTTCTTCGATTGATCCCCGTCATCGCCGCGCGCGGACTCGGCATCGGTCTCGACGACATGTTTCAATACGACATGCTCGCGCGGAGCCTCGCGCAGGGACATGGATTCCGCTGGTACGCCGAATCGGATTTAAACCAACTCGCCTCTTTCGTGGACTTCGATCTGTCTACCGCTCGCGAGTATGATCCCATCCTCGGCGTTCGCACGTCGTTCCGCGCTCCGCTCTATCCCATCTTTCTCGCCATCGTCTACTTCATCAACGGGATTGACCCCTCGCGTTTCTTCGCCGCGCGGCTGGCGCAAGCGATATTTTTGGGAGCGCCGCTTGCGCCGTTGACATATTGGGTGGTGCAACGACTATCCACTTTCTACTTTCCACCCTCCCCAAAAGTAGAAAGTGGAAAGTGGACCGAACGCGCGTCCCGCATCTCCGCGTGGCTTGTCGCCGCCTATCCCATGCTTCTCGTCTACCCCCTCGGACTCGGAACCGAAAATCCCTTCTTCGTCCTCCTCCTCGCCTCTTTCCTCTTTCTTCTTTCTTCCCTCGACAAGCCCACCACGCTCAATTTTCTCCTTTCTGGGATCTTCCTCGCCCTCACCGCCCTCACACGCTCCGTCATCCTTGCATTTGCCTTCGCCGCTTTCTGCCTTCTCTTCTACTTGCATGGCAAACGCGCAATTCTCTCCATCCTCGCTTTTATCGTCGTCGTTGCTCCGTGGGTCATCCGCAATTCCCTCTTGCACGGTGAATTGACCGGTATCGAAACTTCGATGGGCTACAACTTATATCTCGGCTATCATCCGCAAGGAAACGGCTCGTTCGTATTTGGTCCCTCGCTGGATTTGCTTCCCATCCTCGACGATGCCGAACGTGACAAGATCGGAACGGAAAAAGCGATTGAGTTCATCAAAGCGCAACCTGAGCGATTCGTTCCGTTGGCGGTTAATCGTCTCGGCTTCTTCTTCGGTCTCGAAAAGCGCGTGCTGATGTATTTTTATGGGAACGATCTTCTTGGCTTTATCCCTCTTCCGCTTTTGTTGACGATCTCCGCCATTTTGCTTTTGCCATTCGTCGTCATTTCCATTTCCGCCGCGCTGGGGCTGTCTCTCCTCCGCTGGAATCCACAAACTTGCCTGCTTGCTCTTTTGCTGATTTTTTACACTCTCCCTCACGTGTTCATCCTTGCCGAAGACCGCTTTCATCTTGCGCTCGTGCCTTACTTTGCTATCCTCGCCGCGTGGTTCTGGGTGAACGGATTCAAAGCATTGTCCATCCACTGGCAAGAATCGGGAGCGGGAAAAATTCTCCTAATCCTCTCAATTCTCTTTATTTCCCTCCTCGTAACCAACTGGGGACTCGAACTCGCCCGCGACTGGGATAAAATCTCCCAACTCCTCGGTCCAAATGGAAACCAATCCTACTTCCCCTACTGATCACTGTTCACTGATTACTGATAACTACTTCACTATGAACTACCTCCTCAACGAACGCCTCAAATTCGACTGGAAGATCGTCACCATCACAATTGTTTCAACCCTTTTGTTCATGGTGGATTTCTATCATCGTAAACTTCTGTTCGATCAACTCGGATATTGGTTTCGAGTCGTTCTGTATCTTGTTGTCCCTCTTCTATTTATCCTTCTCATCTTCCGCGAAAACCCGAAAGAATACGGATTCTCCTTTGGCGATTGGAAAGCGGGACTCATCATCACCCTCATTGGGATTCTCGTCATGGCGCCGGTGATCTATTTTCTCGGCAACGATAACGCCTCCATGCAGAAGTATTACCAGCCATTCATGAAGGGTCTGCCATGGACAACATTCCTCGACTTGCTCGGCTGGGAGTTCATCTTCCGCGGCTGGATTCTGTTCGGCTACGCTCGCAAGTTCGGACCCGAGTCGCTGTGGATACAAGCCGTCCCTTTTGCGTTGATGCACAATGGCAAACCCGAAGTGGAAACGCTCTCGACGATCTTCGGCGGTTTCGCTTTCGGCTGGGTGGCGTGGAGAACAAAATCGTTCGTCTATCCGTTTTTGATCCATTGGTTCATCGCCACGTTCATCATCCTCGTCGCGGCTGGATGATGGTGTACCCTTGCGAAGGTTGAGAACCTTCGCAAGGGTTATTGGAAGACCACATGCCTAACTTCACCCTCCGTCCCGCGCGTGAATCGGAGTCGAGTCAGATCAAAGATTTGATTCGCCTCGTGGGCATCAATCCGATGGATTTGGATTGGAAGCGGTTCGTCGTGGCGGTCAATGATGAGGAGCAGATCGTTGGCACAGGGCAGATCAAGCCTCACGGGAAGGAGATCCTTGAATTGGCTTCGATCGCGGTGCGTCCCGAATATCAAGGACAAGGGATCGCCCGCGCTGTGATCGAATATCTTCTCAAAGACAGTCCGCGCCCTTTGTACCTGACCTGCGTTTCGCGCATGGGCGCGTTCTATCAAAAATTTGGTTTTGTTTCGCTGGCGCATGAGGAGATGCCGCGCTATTATCAACGACTGAGAAAACTGGCGGATGCGATGCTGACCCTCACAAGGAAAGGCGAACATCTGCTGGTGATGAAGTTACAGTAAAATATCTACGATGCAAACGATCAAATCAATCCTGTACATGACTTCGGGCGTGTTGTTCGGCTTGTTTATTGCTGTAGTAGTGTGGGTGGTGGCGCGTAACCCCAGCGGACAGGCGGTGACGCTGCGCCCCGTGCCAACCGAGGCTCCTATTGTGGTTCATATCACTGGCGCGGTGCCGCGACCGGGCGTGTATGCCCTGCCGCAGGGCGCGCGAGTGCAAGATGCCATTTCTGCCGCGGGCGGCTTCTTGGCAGATGCCGATAAAACTGGCATCAACCTGGCTCGTCTTCTCGAAGACGGTGAAAAATTGGATATTCCCCTTGCGGAGGGATCCACGCTGGTGGTCGAGCCGGTCTCAGTTCCCACAGAACCGGCGACCTCCACCGAATTGATCGACATCAACACCGCATCACAATCAGAACTGGAAACGCTCCCCGGCATCGGTCCGACAACCGCGCAGAAAATCATCGAATACCGCGAAGAGAACGGTCCGTTTCAAACGGCGGAAGATCTCATGAATGTTTCAGGGATCGGTCCCGGCACGTTTGAGCGCATCAAGGATTTGATCACGGTGACAGAGTGAGATAGCGCCCTGTGGGCGAGTGGGAGAAATTCCCCCTCACATTAAACCTCGAATAACGATTTCAAAATTTCTTTCGATTTCGTCACCGCCCGCGCCCGATGGCTGAGGCGGTTTTTTTCATCCGTGCCGAGTTCTGCCATGGTTTTTCCCAGTTCGGGGAAAAGAAAAATCGGATCATAGCCGAACCCGCCTGCGCCGCGCTCTTCGGGGATGATCTCGCCTTCGCAGATTCCTTCGGTAATTTGTAATTGATAATTGGTGTGTGCAATCGCGATCGTGGCTTTGAATCGCGCTGTCCATGGACGGGGGTGAATTTGAAGTTTGCTCAACAAATATTTTCTTCGTTCGGGGGCGGAGAGTTTGTTGCCATCGGATGAACCGTAACGAGCCGAATATAAGCCGGGTTCGCCGTTGAGCGCGTCCACTTCCAGTCCCGAATCATCCGCCAGACAGATTAAGTTGCTGGCTTGGGCGAAGGCGATGGCTTTCTTCGACGCGTTCTCGGCGTAGGTGAGTCCGTCTTCAATAACATCGAGCTCGAGGTTGATGTCTCTAGGCGTGAGAAGTTGAGCGTTCAAATCTTTGAGCAGGTCCTGTAATTCAACAATTTTGTCTTTGTTGTTAGTGGCGAGGAGGATGGTCGGAGTGCGCATGAGTAATTGCTAAATGCTACTTGGGATTGGAGAAGAGGAAACCGTAGGTCAGGCTTTTAGCCTGACGATTTTCACCACTACAGAAATGGTAGCCAGGAAAAAGTTCGGGAAACCGAATCAGCCATCCCGTCGGAATGCGATGCGTTGAGTGGCAAAGCTGTATCGAAACGAAGCGGTTCATCTTTTCAACTTCCCGCGTTCGTCGTCCCATAGTTTTGTAAATCGCTCAAAGACATCCGAAATAATTTCCAGTTCGCTTTCGGAATAGCTGGAAATTAATTTATCTTGCGCCTGTCTCGCCGATTCAAACCACGAGGCGGCTTTTTCTCCGCTTGATTTTGCGGGAGCAATAAGAAATCCGCGTCTGTCGTTGGGATTCGGCTTCCGCTCGATCATGCCCGCCTTTTCGAGTCGGTCGAGCATGGCGGTTGTCGCGCCAGAGGTGAGACCCGTGTGCCTGGCAAGTTCGGAGGGGGAGGCGGTGCCTTTGAGGAAGAGAAGCCGCAGACATTCCATGTCGGTGACGTTGAGCCCCGCCCATTCGCTGACGGCGTTGCGGAAGAGGGTTAACTGCGCGCCGTATTCAGCCACGGCTTTGAGCGCTCGGTTCTTTAAGTCGGTTTTGGAGTTTGGCATTGGGCTACCCTTGACATTATCTTGATTATAAAGTATCTTGATTGTATAACAAAATTTAGATAGTGTAAAGAAGGAGTTTCAAATGAGCGCAAAGAAAGTTGCTGATAAGTCGAAGTGGTCGGATGTGGAAAAAGCCGCCATGCGAGAACGCGCCCAGGAGTTGAAAGCAGAAGCGCGGATGAACAAGGATAGAGAAGCGGGTGAAAAAGCGGTGCTGGCGGCACATGCCGCGATGAAAGAAAACGAACGCGCGATGGCGAAAAAAATCCATGAGATTGTCAAATCCACTGCACCTACCCTCATGCCAAAGACTTGGTACGGAATGCCCGCGTATGCCAACGCCGATGGAAAGGTCGTCTGCTTCTTTCAAGCGGGCAGTAAGTACAGTTCACGATATTGTACGTTTGGTCTCACCGATTCGGCGAACCTTGACGATGGCAACATGTGGGCGGCTGGTTTTGCGCTGGTCAAGATCGCCGACGCCGAAGAGAAAAAGATCGCCGCGCTGGTGAAGAAAGCGGTGAGTTGAACACGTACCACTCAGAAGGAGTATCGAATGTCAAAGGTAATTGCAATCATGTCTATGTCGCTGGATGGCTTTGTAGCCGACCTGAATGACGGCGTGTCCGAAGTATTCGACTGGTACTTCAGCTCGGGAAGTGTTGAAGTCCGCACAGGTGGTCCGGATTCGATGACATTCAAGGTATCCGAGGCGAGCGCTGGGCACATTCGCAGTCTCACGTCCGAGTTGGGGGCAGTGCTTACTGGTCGCCGCACTTTCGAGAAAGCCCAAGGCTGGGGCGGAAATCACGCGTGGGGACCTGCCTTTGTCCTGACCCATAGCATCCCTGCTGGCTGGCCGCGTCCGAATTCAACGGTTCATTTCGTGACGGACGGCATCGAAAGCGCTGTGGAGAAAGCGAAAGCTGCAGCGGGTGGAAAATCGGTCGGGATGCACGGTCCCGACACCATCCAGCAATGTATGAATGCTGGGCTTCTTGACGAAATAAGCGTTGATATAGCGGCGATCTTTCTGGGTTCCGGAGTTCGCCTCTTTGATCACCTCGCGGATACACGAGCAGTTCTTGGCAATCCGGTGGTGATCCAAGGCGTCGGCGTGACGCACTTGCGCTACCCGGTAAGTTACAAATAGGCGCTCACTGTCTGAGAGTCGAACAGACTTACTCGTCAGGACTGAGTTGCGCTGAAGAGGCGAAGATCACTGCGCTGGTGAAGAAAGCGGTGAGTTGAGAAATATCGGTGAATAAAATCCATATCGCGTTGTAGCCGCAGAAGGCAAAAAGTCTTTTGCGGCTATTTTTATCTTGACGGTTTTAGAATTTATGTTCTATAATTGTCTTCCACAAAACCCTGCTTACCCTTTAGACTTTCAGGAGAATACATGACGACCAAACTTTCGATCCCCAAGATTCGCAAAACATTCAAGCATGTCATCGCGCCCGACGATGCGGCGTATGACAAAGCGCGCACCGTCCTGCCAGGCGATATTGATCGCCGCCCCGCCGTCATCATCAAAGTGACGAATGCGGATGACGTGGCTCAGGTCATTGCGCTTGCAAAAGAAACGGGGCTTCCGCTTGCGGTTCGCAGTGGCGGTCACAGCGCGCATAGCGTTGTGGAGGACGGAATCGTTTTGGACCTTTCGTTGATGAAGAACATCGAAATTGACGCCAAAGAAAAAACGGTCTGGGCTGAAGCTGGCTTGACCGCGATCGAATTAACTTCCGCCACGCTCGAACACGGCTTAGCCGTCGGCTTTGGCGATACGGGTTCGGTCGGCATCGGCGGCATCACGCTCGGCGGCGGCGTTGGTTATCTCGTCCGCAAGCATGGACTGACGATTGATCATGTGCTCGCCGCAGAAATCGTCACCGCCGATGGAAATATTTTGCAGATTGACCAGGCGAATCACGCCGATCTATTCTGGGCGATTCGCGGCGGCGGCGGAAACTTTGGCGTTGTGACCAAATTCAAATTTCAATTGCAGGATATGACTCAAGCCTATGGTGGGATGCTCTGCCTGCCCGCCACGCCAGAGACAATCGCTTCTTTCGTGAGTGAGGCTGATTCGGCTCCCGAAACTTTATCCACCATTGCGAACGTGATGACTGCGCCGCCCATGCCGTTTCTGGCGGAAGAGTATCACGGCAAGATTATCATTCTGGCAATGCTGTGCTACACAGGCGACCTTGCCGACGCTGAAAAAGTAATTCAGCCATTCCGCAACATCGCTGCGCCGTTAGCCGACATGCTTCACCCGATGAGTTACGCCGAAATGTTCCCACCCGACAACCCAGACTATCATCCGCTTGCTGTATCAATGAACATGCACCTTGATCGTGTGGACGAATCGGTGGCGCAAACGATGTTGACTCATTTGGGAGGATCAACGGGCATGATGGCGGTGACTCAATTGCGCGTCCTGGGCGGAGCGATGGCTCGCGTCCCAGCCGATGCAACCGCGTACGCGCATCGCCAATCGAAGATCATGGCGAATCTGGCTGTGATCTATCAAGACCTGAACGAAAAGCCGAAGCATGAACAATGGGCGAATGAATATAAGAAAACCATCACCCAAAGCGACAAAGGCGAGTACGTGAACTTCATCAACACCGTCGGCGAGAAAGAGCTTGAAGCGGCGTACCCAGCCTCCACCTTGGGAAGACTGCGTCAAGTCAAAGCGCAATATGACCCGACGAATCTGTTCAAGATGAATCAGAATATTAGTCTCTATCTGAAATAAAGTTGGGACGCAGATAAACGCTGACTCACGCTGATTCAAAAGAAAAAAATCTGCGTTTTTCTGCGTTCATCAGCGTCCAAAAAAGGATTTTTGGCTTATTACCGATAAAGTCTATTTCATAAATTTTTAAGGAGTTCAATCATGGAACAAACCGCATCAAATTCATGGGTAAAAGAAATCGCCGCCATCACCTTGTTTGTCGAAGACCTTTCCGCCGCAAAACATTTTTATCAGCAGGTCTTTGGTCTGCCAGTGATGTTTGAGGATAAAGATTCGTGCGTGTTCAAGTTTGGGAATACGCTTGTCAATTTGTTGAAATCAACAGAGGCGAAAGAACTCATCGAGCCTGCAAAAGTGGCGAGCCGTGATGCTGGCTCCCGTTTTGTGTTCACGATCGGCGTGGACGATGTGGATGCGATGTGCAAGGAATTGGCATCTCGCGGCGTGAAACTGCTGAACGGTCCGATGGATCGCCCGTGGGGTGTGCGCACCGCCAGTTTTATGGATCCCAGCGGTTATATTTGGGAGATTGCGAAATAACGGAGTGCAGACTTAAGTCTGCTTTGTATTTGGCGGACTGACCCGCAGGGCGCTTCGCAGAGTCCGCGATCCAAAGGAAAAACTCATGAAAACTTTTTATCAGATCTTAGCCAATACCGTGATCGCCAACGTCACCAACATGACCGTCTGGTTTGCAATGGTCTTTTTTGTCTATCTTGAAACAAGATCGGTCACAGCCACGTCGATCATTTCAGGTATCTTTCTTGTATTCACTGCGGGGTTGGGCATTTGGTTCGGAAGCCTGGTTGACCATAACAAGAAAAAGAATGTGATGATCCTTTCGGGCGTGATCTCACTGCTCATTTACATCATCGGTTTTGGATTCTATCTCGCCTTTCCCGCCGAAACATGGAAGAACCCAACCAGCGTCACACTCTGGGCTTTCAATGTGCTTTTGTTAGTTGGTGTCATTGCAGGCAACATCCGCTCGATCGCGGCGCCAACCCTCGTCACCATTTTGATTCCCGAAGATGACCGCGCCAAAGCCAACGGACTCGTCGGCACAGCCTTTGGCATCGCGTTCCTCATTTGTTCCGCTATCAGCGGTTTGTTGGTAGGCGCGGGCGGCATGTTCTATGTGTTGATCCTCGGTATCGTGATGATGACACTTTCCATCTTTCACATGTGGACGTTGCAGATCCCAGAAAAAGAAATTGTGCATCTCGAACAACAACCCAAAGTGGATCTGCGCGGCACGTACGCAGTCGTCGTCGCCATCCCTGGTTTGCTGGCGATGATTCTCTTTGCCACTATCAACAACTTTTTGGGCGGCGCGTTCATGGGTCTCATGGATGCGTATGGTCTCTCGCTCGTTTCGGTTCAAACGTGGGGCTTGCTCTTTGCGGTCATCAGCACGGGCTTTATCGTCGGCGGCATGGTCATCGCAAAATATGGTTTGGGAAAAAATCCGCTCGTTGCCATGTTCGGCGCCAACATCACCATTTGGATCGTCTCTGCCGTCTTCACCATTCAACCGTCCATCATTTTGCTTGGGGTGGGCATGTTCATCTACATCAGCGTTGTGCCGTTCATCGAAGCCGCCGAGCAGACGATTCTACAGAAAGTGGTTCCGCTCGAAAGACAGGGACGCGTCTTTGGATTCGCTCACAGCGTGGAGCAATCCGCTGCGCCTCTGACCACCTTTCTAATTGGTCCCATTGCGGAGACATTTTTCATCCCTTTTATGACCACAGGCGCAGGCGTCGGCTTGATCGGCAGTTGGTTCGGGACGGGTCCCGCCCGCGGAATCGCGTTGGTCTTTACGGTGGTAGGTATCATCGGGTTGATCCTCACCGTCATTGCCATGAATACAAAATATTACAAACTGCTTTCTGATAGATATATGAACGGTGAAAGCGAGTCGCCAGCATTGCCTGAAGGCGAGTTGGCGTAGAGCCATGTCATTCTCCCGAAGGACATCGGGACGATGTGAGCGAAGCGAAGAATCTCTACTACCCATGACTTACGCAGATCGAAAACCTTTTGCCGCGAATTTCACTAATTCACGCGAATTTTTAAAAAATTAGCGGAAATTCGCGTAATTCGCGGCTTGG
>JAJTXU010000066.1 GCA_021462845.1 Anaerolineales bacterium | reverse complement strand
TGTCGCAGTGGTTGCGCCATTCACGGCGAAATCACCGACGCTCACATTGACAACCGTTTCGCTGAAAGTCGCCCGGAACACGAGCGTATCCGCATTGGTTGGGCTGGTTGCAGGGGTTTGACGAGCAAAGGATTGCAACGCCGGCGCAGAATTATCCAGTGTGTAGGTTTCATCGGTGGCAGGTTCACCGGCGGGAAGCGCATTTCCAACAGAATCGGTAATGTCTTGCGCGCCGCTCAAGTCGATGCCAACTACACCGTTGAAGCCAGCGAGGTCGCCGCCGGAGACAGTGATATCGTACAGAGTTCCGCTGATGGGTGTAACGAGAGTGACTGTCGCAGTGGTTGCGCCATTCACGGCGAAATCACCGACGCTCACATTGACAACCGTTTCGCTGAAAGTCGCCCGGAATACGAGCGTATCCGCATTGGTTGGGCTGGTTGCAGGGGTTTGACGAGCAAAGGATGTCAGCGCTGGTGTAGAGTTATCCAATGTATACGTTTCATCCGTAGCGGGCTCGCCGGCGGGAAGGGCATTGCCAAGGGAATCAGTAATATCTTGCGCGCCGCTCAGATCGATCCCAACCACGCCATTGAAGCCAGCCAAATCGCCGCCGGAGACGGTGACATCGTACACGGTTCCGCTGACAGGTGTGACGAGAGTCACGGTTGCTGTAGTGGCGCCGTTTACAGCGAAATCACCGACGCTCACATTGACAACCGTTTCGCTGAACGTTGCCCGGAACACGAGCGTGTCTGCATTCGTAGGCGTGGTTGCTGGTGTCTGGCGAGTAAACGAGATCAGGATGGGCCCTGAGTTATCCAGTGTGTAGGTTTCGTCCGTGGCAGGTTCACCGGCGGGAAGCGCATTGCCAACTGAGTCTGTAATATCTTGCGCGCCGCTCAAATTGACCCCAACCACGCCGTTGAAACCAGCCAAATCGCCGCCGGAGACGGTGACATCGTACACGGTTCCGCTGATGGGTGTCACAAGTGCGACTGTCGCAGTGGTTGCGCCATTCACGGCGAAATCACCGACGCTCACATTGACAACTGTTTCATTGAATGTGGCGCGAAATACGAGCGTATCCGCATTGGTAGGCGAAGTGGCGGGATTTTGCCGGACAAATGAATTTATTGCAGGGGCTGAATTATCGAGAGTGAAGGTTTCATCGATAGCAGGTTCGCCAGCAGGGAGCGCATTGCCAACAGAATCGGTAATGTCTTGCGCGCCGCTCAAATCGATGCCAACCACGCCGTTGAATCCCGCCAGGTCGCCGCCCGAGACGGTGATGTCATATACTGAACCACTAACAGGGGTTACAAGAGTTACGGTTGCCGTGGTAGTTCCGTTGACCGTAAAATCTCCCGTATCGACATTGAGCATATCTTCGCTAAAGGTTGCCCGGAAGACCAGAGTGTCTGCGTTGGTTGGGTTTGTCGCGGGTGTTTGGCGGGCGAATGAGGTCAGTGTCGGCGCAGAATTATCCAGTGTATAAGTTTCATCGGTGGCGGGTTCCCCGGCGGGGAGCGCGTTTCCAACAGAATCGGTAATGTCTTGCGCGCCGCTCAGATCGATGCCAACCACGCCATTGAAGCCAGCGAGATCGCCGCCCGAGACAGTGATATCGTACACAGTTCCGCTAACGGGTGTGACGAGAGTGACTGTCGCAGTGGTTGCGCCGTTCACGGCAAAATCACCGACGCTCACGTTCACAACAGTTTCGCTGAAAGTCGCCCGGAATACGAGCGTATCCGCATTGGTTGGGCTGGTTGCAGGGGTTTGACGAGCAAAGGATATCAGCGCTGGTGCAGTATTATCCAATGTATAGGTCTCGTCGGTGGCGGGTTCACTGGTAGGCAGGGCATTTCCGGCAGAGTCGGTGATATCTTGCACTCCCGCAAGATTGAGTCCAACCACGCCGTTGAAGCCAGCCAAATCGCCGCCTGAAACGGTAATTTCGTACACAGCGCCGCTAACCGGAGTGACGAGCGTTACAGTCGCGGTGGTTGCGCCGTTCACGGCAAAGTCAGCAACGCTCACATTTAGCACGGTCTCGTTGAACGTGGCGCGAAAAACCAGCGTATCGGCGTTAGTGGGAGAAGTCAACGGATTGAACCTTGTGAAGGATTGCAGAGCCGGCGCACTGTTATCGAGGGTATATGATTCGTCGGTTGCAGGTTCGCCGGCAGGAAGCGCATTTCCAACAGAATCTGTGATGTTCTGTGCGCCGCTAAGGTTGATACCTACTACACCGTTGAAGCCTGCCAAATCACCGCCTGAGACAGTGATTTCATACACGGTTCCGCTGACCGGGGTTACGAGAGTCACTGTTGCAGTAGTCGCCCCATCGACTTGAAAATCTCCCGCGCTAACATTGATAACGGTTTCGCTAAAGGTTGCTCTAAAAACTAAAGTATCGGCGTTTGTTGGCGAAGTTGCCGGATTAAATCGAGTGAAGGAGATCAATGTGGGCATCCCTGTATCATCGATCTCATAGGCTCCGATATCACATGCAACGCCTTGCGGACGCGCCGTTCCGCGTTGGTCGACGGCGGCGCAATCTGTTGACGTTATATCAGCCGCATCGTCCGCGGCGCCGGTGACGCTGATCGCCATGGTCTGCGTATACCCGCCGTTGTTTGCCAGCGCGCTCAACATCGGGTCTGAATTAATGACGTTCGCGCATGTTGCCAACGCCGGGCAACCGCCCTGCACGATGCTGTCTTCGATCGTGGCGGAGCTTGTGCCTTCACTTCGCACTTCATCGTTGATCCCGCCGTCACCCCATAAAATACTATTTTCGATCACAGGCGTGCTGGCATTACCGGTCTGGGTTACGTTTTTGATGGCATCGCCGCCCGCCGTGCCAGAGCCGTTGACGCTGTTATTCCCATTGAAGGTGACATTGTTCAATACCGGATCTGCGCCGATGTTCATGATGCCGCCGCCGCCCCAAGGGGTTGCGCCAGAAGCTTCAGTGGAGGTATTTCCGCTGAAAGTCACATTAGTCAAGGTGGGGCTGGAGAATTCATTCAACATACCCCCGCCACGCCGTGTGGCGGTGTTCCCGCTGAAAGTCACGCGGTTCAAGGTGGACTGGCTGTTGTTGTTGAACATGCCCCCGCCGCCGACAGAGGTGTTGCTCGTGAAGACCACATCCAATAATGTCGGAAGGTTGGGCTCGTCCACGCCGGGACCGCCCAGCGTCTGAACATTCAAGCCGCCGCCTGCGCCGCCTGTGGACGAATTCCCCGTAAAAGTCACTCGTGTGAAAGACGGGCTTCCATTTTGCACATATATGCCGCCGCCAATACCCGCCGTGTTGTTGCTAACCGTCACATCTGTGAAGGACGTGTTGCTGTAGTTGACTTCCACTGCCGAAACAGAAATAATGAATACGCCGCCGCCGCGTCCATTCGCATTGTTGGCTGTGATAATCAAATTGGCAAGCGTGGGGCTGGTATTTTGAATGTACATGCCGCCGCCAACACCGCTCCCTGAATTTTGATTACCGCCTGTGATAGTGAACCCATCCAACACGTAGGTATCCGTGAGAAAACCATTGGCAGTGACCACCGTGTACGCATTGTTTGCATTGCCAGCAACCTGATCGATATCGCCGCTGAGCGCGGTGCCGTTTGTTGCCGGATTTGAATCTCGATCGGTCAGCAATGCGTCGCCGACAGTGAAACCGCCGTAGACCGAAACACCGTTTTTCAGAGTAAAAGTACTGTTGCGATCGTTATTGATCTGACCCGCTCCTTCATCTGGATAATACGTTCCGCTCGCCACCCAGATCTGGTCGCCGCTGGTTGCCAGCGTTATCGCATCTTGTAATAACGGAAAGGCCGTTGCCCACGTGCATCCCCCCGCGCCTGAACCGCTGGAAGCCACATAAATGATATGGTTCGGCGCGCAAGACGCCCCCGCAGATTTTGGGGTTGAAAACAAGGAAAAAAGCAAAATCGCTATCGTTGCCGATATTCCCGCTAATTTATTTAGTCTCTTCATTGAAATGATTCCTTGCATGAGATAAACCGTTGAGATGGGAAAATTAACCCTATTATAATGGGCGCTACATCGATAAACGCACAAATATAAGACGTAAACATTGCGTATATGTAACAATTTCGACCAACCTTTTGAGGCACACGTGACAGCATTCTGGTACGCGATTCGAAGTAAACCCAACAAAGAAGATTTCCTTGCCCGTCAGCTCGAAGCGGCTGATGTGCCGGTCTTTTATCCGCGCCTGCGCGTTACGCCCGTCAACCCGCGCTCGCGGAAATTCAAACCGTATTTTCCCGGATACTTATTTATTCAGGCGGACTTGGACATCTTCAACGCTTCGACGCTTCAGTGGATGCCTGGCGCCGCCAACCTCGTCAGTTTCGGCGGGGAGCCTTCGCCCGTTCCTGAACAGTTGATTTCCATCCTGCAAAAGCGGGTGACAGAGATCAACGCCTCTAGTAGAACGCGGTTAAGCGATCTAAAGCCCGGCGACCCGATCCTTATTAAAGACGGATTGTTCGCAGGATACGAAGCCATTTTCGACGGAACAGTTTCCGGTCAAGAACGCGTTCGAGTGCTCTTGAATTTCTTACAGAAGAGGCAAGTCTCTGTAGAGTTGGGAAGCAGTCAAATCAGTCGCGTGAAGCGGGGATAAAGCAGGATCCATCCATCACCGCTTTGGGGGATTAGGACGAATGAATCCAAAGTAACTTTTTGGAATACGTGTCGTCATGCAACAGCGAAACCACCAAACCTAAACATGGAAATAGCCCGAGCGGTGCGGCTCATTTTGCAATAGTTTATCTGGCTAATGAACCCGAGGAGCAGACAGAATGGTAACCGCAGGACCGAATATGGAGAAAATGCACATCATGTCGCTGGGGAAGAAAATCGGGAAGGCAAACTCGGTCATACCCAGGCACACCCAGTGGGCGCTCTTTCGCGCCGCCCTGGTCTTGCTTGATTTGGCGATGATCATTCTTGCTTTCCGCTTTTCGTATATTCTTCGCTTCAACGTCCCCTTTGGAATTTTTGATGAAACCGCGTTCGTATCATTGCCTCATTACAACCAATTAAGCATTCGTGCCGCAGTGTTATGGCTTGTTATTTTTGCGGCGCACGGTCTCTACGCCCGGGAGAATCTATTGGGCGGCACACGCGAATATTCAAAGGTATTCCGCGCGTCATCGGAAGGGGTTTTATTTATTATCATAGCCGGCTTTACTTTTTCCTGGGTAATCGTTTCACGCGGGTGGCTGGCGATGGCGTGGGTACTTACTGTTATATTTGTCATCATTGGGCGGTTTACCCTGCGGCGTGTGGTCTATTTTTTGCGCCGGCATGGATTCTTCCTGACGCCTGCTGTTATCGTTGGCGCCAACCAGGAGGGGAGATGGCTCGCCGAGCAATTGCAAAAGTGGGAAACTTCCGGTCTGCATGTGGTCGGTTTTGTGGACAAGAAATTTGCCGCCACTACGCCGCTCTTCAATAACCTGGTAAACCTGGGTTCTGTGGATCAGTTAGGCGAGATCATCGAACAATTCCAGATCGGCGAAGTGATACTAGCCTCCAGCGCCTTTTCCACACGCGATTACCTGATGGAAATTTTCAAGAAATATGGGATTTCCGATGCGGTAAATCTCCGCATGTCGTCTGGGCTATATGAAGTCATTACCACCGGCATGACGGTCAACGAGTTCGCCTATGTGCCGCTGGTCAATGTGCATAAAGTGCGCTTGACCGGCACAGACATCATGCTAAAAACAGTGCTTGACTATACCCTGGCAATCGTCAGCGTGATTCTCTTGATCCCTGTCTTTTTGTTGATTGCGCTCTTGGTAAAGATTACCTCGCCGAGAGGACCCGTCATCCACAGACGCCGGGTCATGGGGTTGAATGGTCGGAAGTTCCATGCCTTGAAATTCCGCACCATGCATGTGAATGGCGATGAAATCCTGGATCGGCACCCGGAACTAAAGGAAGAACTGGCGCGCAATCACAAATTGAAGAATGACCCGCGCGTAACCTGGATCGGCAATTACCTTCGCAAGATCAGCTTCGACGAATTACCCCAGTTATTCAATGTGTTGATGGGGAGCATGTCGCTTGTGGGACCTCGCATGATCTCGCCGGAAGAAGTGGCTATGTATAAGCAGTTCGATATGAACCTGTTGACCGTAAAACCCGGCATCACGGGCTTGTGGCAGGTGAGCGGGCGCTCGGATATTTCCTACGATGAGCGCGTCCGCCTGGATATGTATTACATCCGCAATTGGAGTATCTGGCTCGATCTGCAGTTGCTGTTCCAAACCATCCCCGCGGTTTTGAAAAGTCGCGGCGCATACTAAAATCACCAAAGGATTAGTTTCATGGCAAAAATACTTGTTACGGGAGGGGCTGGCTTCATTGGGTCTCACGTCGTTGACGTGTTCCTTGAAAACGGATTCGAGGTCGTAATTCTTGACGATCTCTCAACAGGGCGCGAATCGAATTTGAACCCAGCCGCGAAATTCTACAAAATGGATATCCGCGACCCGAAAGCGCGCGACGTTTTCGCGGCGGAACGACCGGAGTTCATCAGCCATCACGCGGCGCAAATGGATGTGCGCCGTTCGGTGGCGCAGCCGCTGTTCGATGCCGACGTCAACATCCTCGGCTCGATCAACCTGATCGAATGCGCGAAGGAATTTGGCGTCAAACGATTCATCTATATTTCCACAGGCGGCGCGGTCTACGGCGAGCCGGAACGCCTACCCTGCGAAGAGACCGACGCGATCAACCCGATTTGTCAGTATGGCGCGAGCAAACATACCGTGGAGCATTACCTCTTCATGTATCACGTTAACTACGGTATGAACTATACGGTTTTGCGATACCCGAATGTGTTCGGCCCGCGGCAAGATCCGCATGGCGAAGCCGGGGTGGTTGCCATCTTCACCGGCAAGATGCTCGCCGGGGAACCGGTGACGATCAATGGCGATGGCGAGCAATCTCGTGATTTTGTCTACGTGACAGACTGCGCCCGCGCGAATCTCCTCGCCGCTACGGTTGATCACCAACCCGGCATCTATAACATCGGGTGGGGGATACCCACATCCGTCAACCAAATTTGCGCTTCGGTGAAAGAAGCGACCGGTTATACATTACCGGTGAAACACGGACCTGCCAAGTTGGGTGAGACGCGGCACATTTACCTGAATGCATCCAAAGCCGGGCGCGATCTCGGCTGGAGCGCGACCATAGGACTCGACGAAGGCATGCGCAAAACGGTCGAATACTTCAAAGTTGCGGAGCAACCGGTTTGATCATTGTCCAAACCCCATTGCGGATCAGTTTTTTCGGCGGAGGCACCGACTTCCCGTCTTTCTTCATGGAGGAGGGCGGGTGTGTTTTAAGTTCCGCGATCGATAAATATATTTTTGTCACGGTCAAAAAACGCTTCGACCATAAACTTCGCATTGGCTATACCCAAACTGAAATGGTGGACGATGTCAGCCAGATTCATCACGAGATGATTCGCGAGGCATTGCTCTTGACCGGCGTCTCTCAGGGTATCGAAGTGACCACCATGGGCGATATCCCCTCGGAGGGTTCCGGGCTTGGCTCCTCGAGCACGGTTACGGTTGGCGCCGTGCATGCCCTGCATACCTATTTAGGCAATATTGTCACCGTGGAGCAACTGGCGCGCGAAGCCTGTGATATCGAAATTGGCAGATTGGGTAAACCGATCGGGATTCAAGACCAATACATTGCGGCATATGGCAACCTTCGTTTTTTTGAATTCTGCCCGGATGGACAGGTAAAGGTGGAGAAGGTCATCCTCGATGCAGACTTGCGGCGCGAACTGAACGATCGCTTCCTGCTTTTTTTTACGGGCATCAGCCGTAAAGCAGATTCGGTGCTTACCGAACAGAAAAGCAACATCAAAGACCGCATGAACGTTCTGTGTGAGATCAGGGATATGGCATATCAGGCGAAATCCGATTTGCAGGCGGGGCAATTCGACGCCTTCGGTTCCCTGTTACACCGGTCATGGGAGTTGAAGAAGCGTATGGCGGGGCAGATCAGTAACGGCAGGATCGACGAGATGTACGACGCGGCGCGCCGGGCTGGGGCGATCGGAGGCAAAATCACTGGGGCGGGAGGCGGGGGGTTCATCCTGCTGTGCGCGCCGCATGAAAAACATCAAGCCATCCGTCAGGCATTGAGCGGGTTACAGGAACTCCCGTTTCAACTCGAACCAGACGGCACAAAGGTCATCTTTAATTATCGAAGATGAGAAAGGTATTTTCCATGGAACATATCACTTCATATATTTCTGTGTTGCAAGACACGGTGGGGAAACTGCCGGTGGAGTCGATCACGCGCGTGGTGGAGACGTTGCAAAACGCGCGGCTGGAGGGGAGGAAGGTCTTCATCATGGGCAATGGAGGCTCCGCATCGACCGCCACTCATTTTGTTTGCGACCTGGCGAAGAATACGCGGCACGATAGCCTGCCGCACTTCCGCGTGATCGGCTTGACGGATAATATGGCAATTTTTTCCGCGTATGCCAACGATGAAGGCTACGAAAATGTGTTCGCCGCCCAGCTTGCCAACCTGGTGGAAGCCGAAGATGTGGTAATTGCGATCTCTGCCAGCGGTAATTCTGCTAATGTGGTGAAGGCAATTGAAGCGGCAAAATCATACAACGCCGTTACGGTCGGCTTTACAGGTTTTGCCGGTGGAAAACTTGCCTCGCTTGTGGATATTCAAGTCCACGTGGATAGTTATGTGATCGAGCACGTCGAGGATATCCACCTGATGCTCGAGCATATGATCGTCAAGGCGATCAAAGATCTTGCGGTCTCTGAATCGCTGGCGAAGGTTTAGCGGTTGCGGCCTTGATCGGCGAGCAGGGTGTCTACGGCTTTTTCAAGATCATCGACGAGTGAATAGCCCTGTAAATTTTCGGGCTTCGAGTTTCGTGACTGGTCAAGCCCGCGCCCGGTTTTCACCATGATTAAACCTCGCGCGCCCGCCGATTGACCGGCGAGCAGGTCGCTCCAGGCGTCGCCGATCATCCACGAGCGACTCAGGTCCAGGTCCAGTTCGCGAACCGCTTGTAGAATCATCCCCGGTTTTGGCTTACGACAGTCGCATCCCTCGTCCGGTTGGTGTGGGCACATGTAGACCCGGTCGACATGTGCGCCGTTCTCCCGGATCGTTTCGATAAGTTTGACGTTGATGTATTCCGCGGTTTGAATGGAGATTAAACCCCGCCCAACCGCAGATTGGTTGGTCACAACCACGATTTTGTAACCGGCAGTCTGTATTCTTAACAGGGATAAATACGTCTTGGGGTAGACGAGCACCTGGGACCATTCGCGAACATAATCCTCCCGGTTCTCGATCAGCACGCCATCTCGATCCAGAAACACCGCAGGGTACATTTTTTTATTATATACTACCTGTGAGTCTGGAAGCGAACATAAAGCCGTTTATAGACTCGATCCATGTCGAGATGGCGGAGCGCGCCACGTACCAACCTTATGATAGCCAATATTCGTTTGTATCTCAGCCGACAGGCGTCATCGATCTTTCGTTATTTCTACGAGCAGTTCTTTCTGGTTTTGCTCGGTTGGATTCCGACCATTGTTGGGATTGCCATACGAAGCGTTTTGTATAAGTTGATCCTGCGGATGGACGGATTTGCCGCCATCGAGAACAATGTTCGCCTCCGATTTGCGGATCATATCAAACTTGGAAATGGTTCCTATCTCGATCATGGAGCGTACTTGCATGCCTGCCCGAATGGGATCGAGATCGGCGAACGGAGTATTGTGATGCACGGCGCGATCTTGCATGTGTATAACTTTCGCGGGATGCCGAATTCCGGGATTAAGATCGGGCGCGACAGCCTTGTGGGTGAATATTCCATCATACGCGGACAGGGCGGCGTGACGATCGGCGACCGGGTGTACACTTCGCCGTTCACCCAGATCATCTCGGTCAATCACATCTTCGACGATCCGAACCGTCCATTTGTGGAACAAGGTATCACGGCGGATGGCATCGTGATCGAAGACGACGTTTGGCTGGGCGCCGGTTCGATCGTCACAGATGGGGTGCGCGTGGGCAAGGGGGCGGTAGTCGCCGCCGGGGCGGTGGTCACACAGGATGTTCCCCCGCACACAGTGGTTGGGGGCGTGCCGGCAAAAGTACTGCGCGAGATCGACGGTAAAACTATCAAAGCAGATCGAACGATCTATCATTTATGAGTGAGAGGAAAAATATATGACGATATTATCGGTTGTCATCCCCGCCTATAACGAAGAGGATGGCATTACAGAAATTGCGACCCGCGTGCTGGCGGTGACGCCCGACCTGAAAAAAGCGGGCGTGGATGAAATGGAATTGCTGGTGGTGGATGACGGCTCCCGCGACAAGACGGCGGAAGTCGCATCGAAGATCAAAGGTGTCACGCTGGTCCGTCATCCCAAGAACAAAGGATATGGCGCGGCATTGAAGACCGGTTTCGCGCAGGCAAAAGGGGAATTGATTGGCTTCCTCGACGCCGATGGAACCTACCCGCCGGAATACTTTCCCAAGCTTTGCCAATCGGCATTAAACGGCGCCGAGTTGGTGATCGGCTCTCGTATGGCGGGAGAAAAAAGCGAAATGCCTCTCGTGCGGCGTATCGGTAATTTTTTCTTCGCCACCTTGTTGACCATTCTCGGTCGTCAAAAAGTGACCGATAGCGCCAGCGGGATGCGCGTCTTCAAGCGGGAAATTCTCGAGCACGTCTATCCGTTGCCCGATGGGTTGAACCTCACGCCCGTGATGAGCACGCGCGCCCTGCATGAAGGCATCAAGATCGAAGAAGTGCCCATTCCTTACAGCGAGCGCGTGGGGCGGTCGAAACTCAGCGCCATCCGCGATGGGCGCATCTTCCTGCAAAGCATGGTGTGGACTGCCATGTCCTACAACCCGGTCCGTATCCTTGGGTTGATCGGGCTTGCAAGCTTGGGCGTTGCCGGCTTGGTCTCGTTGTGGCTGATTTATCTGCGCGCAAGCGGAGTCACAACCCTCGACTCTGCCAGCGTCGCCGCCTTGTTTTTAGGCATGATCTCGACAGTGGCGGGCATCAACGTCTTTGCCCTGGGCATCACTTTCAATTATCTTGTAGCGTTGTTTTACAAGAAACCGATCAAACAAGGGCTGTTCGGAAAACCTATTTTCAAAACGCCTCTCGACCAGCAGTTTGGGTGGATGGGCATATTGGGAATTCTGGCAGGGTTTGTCCTTGGCGCAATTAGTCTTGTGCTCGGTTTGCAAGGGTGGGCGATCGAACGCTTGTGGTTTTATTTATTGGGAAGCGCAATGATCTTCCTCGTTGGAATCCAGCTTGTGGTGTATTGGATGCTCTTGAGAATCCTCGAAGAACTTAGCCAGCGCGAATCACTCACAAAGCAGGATATGGGTATGTAGGTTTGACAGAAGGAGTACATAAAATGGAAAACAAAAACCTGGATATAAAAACGATCAACTTGGGGGCGCGTAACATTCCGAAACTACGCAATGCGGATTTTCCGAACGCCGACGCGATCGTGCATGAGGGACTGCTTGCCGCTTCGCGCTCGCCTGAGGCTGTGGACATTATGCTGGTGAATCCTCCCACCCCCGACGGTGAACTCTGGATTCGCACACAGCATCGCGTCGGTCGTCGCACGCGCGAAAATATGGTTTGGCCCCAAGTATCGCTGGCGCAGATGGCGGCGTTGTTGCACCCAGTGTATACAGTAAAAGTTGTGGATTGCAATGCCGAGCGCATGGGCTGGCCCGAATTTACCGAACTGCTCAATAAATATCAGCCGAAATATTATCTTACTCAAATGACCGCCCCGACTCTTGAGAACGACGTCTACGGTTGTTTCCTCGCTCATGCTCGCGGCGCAAAAACTATTGCGTTCGGAACGCACATCACGCCGATTCCCGTCGAAACGATGCGCCCATATCCCAGCCTCGATTTTGCGCTCGTCGGCGAACCCGATCTAACCATCCGCGATCTTCTCGATCACCTTGAAGGCAAGATCGGGGAACGCTCCCCGCAGATCACGCAGATGTTCACCAAGCACGACGCAACCTACCGCCCATCCCTGAATGGAGACGGAACCGTGAACATGCACGGCATCAAAGGCATTGCCTGGCGCAAAGAGAGTGGAGAGATCATCCTCAACTTCCCGCGTCCCTTCATTGCCGACCTGGACGATATGCCGATCCCGATGCACGAACTACTCCCGTTGCAATCGTATAAAATGCCATTGATCAAGGGCGCGTTTACCTTTATCGTCACCAGTCGCGGATGCCCTGCGGGTTGCACCTACTGTATCAAGCACGTGAGTTACCAATATGCCACGCGTTTGCGCTCGCCGAAAAAGATCATGGAAGAGATGTGGTATTTGAAGAAACTCGGCATCAACAACATTCACATGTATGCCGATCTGTTCACGGTTTCGCGCGATCAGGTGGTCGAACTCTGCAACATGATGATTGACGAGAAGATCAACATCCATTGGACCTCGAACAGCCGCGTCGATTACGTGGATGAAGAGATGCTCATGCTGATGGGCAAGGCGGGTTGCCGCCTGATCTCATGGGGTATCGAGAGCGGCAACGAACAGATCCTCAAACATGCCCGCAAAGGCGCCTACCCCGATAAAGCGGAACGCGCCTTGCGTTGGGCAAAGAAAGCCGGCATTATGAACTGGGGCTACTTCATCATCGGCTTGCCCGGTGAAACAGAGGCGACCATCCGCGATACGATCAACTTCTCGAAGAAACTCCCGCTCGATATTGCCCTCTTTCACGTTGCCGCGCCGTATCCCGGCACGCCCTTCTTCTTTGAAGTAGTGAAGAATAAATGGTTCCGCCCCGGAACACGCTGGGAACAAGTGGACATGGATAAAGGCACCGTGCTCGATTACCCGAATATGCCGGCAGAAAAATTGCTCTACTGGCAAAAACGCGCCTTCCGCGAATGGGCATTCCGCCCGGGTCCCGCGCTTACATACCTCAAGATGTTGATGTACGACTGGTCAACCATGAAGACCGCCCTCAACGTCGGTTTGCAACACATCTTCTGGGCGTCTTCCGATGAGGGCGCGCCAGTAGGTGGCGCGGGCTAGGCGAAGATTTGATTCGTCAATGACCCGGGCATTAACGCGCGAATCGGTGGGAAGCCCAAGGTTTGCGCTGTTTGATTTGTGTCTTGTGTTTTTAAGTGGAGCGGCGGTGGCTCTTCGCCCTGATCTGGGGATGTATGCCATCGCCGCCTCGCTCATTCCCTGGGGTGTCCGTTTTTTTGTGGGCGCGGCTCCGTTTCAAAGAACCCGCTTTGATCTGCTCGTGGCGGTGTATGCGCTGACGGCGGTTGCCGGCTATTGGGCGGCGTACGACCCGTCTACAGGATTGCAGAAACTTCAACTGATCGTTCTGTCGGTTTTGCTGTACTATGCGTTGAGCGCTCAACCGGGCGAGAATCTCGTTTGGGTAGCCGCGCTATTTTTTTGTGTGGGCGTTGGCGTGGCGCTTTATTTTCTGCTCACGCAGGATTTTATTGCCGATCCGCGCAAATTACAAATCGCCAACGAGGTGGGAAGAGTATTCATGCAAGTGAGACCTTCCACCGGCTTGGCTCAGATCCATCCCAATTATGCGGCGGGTCTCGTTGCGATCATGATGCCGTTTGGGATGTATCTGGCATTGCAAGGCTTGGGTCGCGGCGCGTTTGCGTGGGTGATTTTTGGATTGCTCCTTCAAGCCCTCGTGATTTTTTTAGCCACCTCGCGCGGGGTGTGGATGGCGGTTGCCAGCGCGATCGGAATCTGGTTCGCGGGGCAGAGCCTTCTCACGCCGAGAATCAAATTGAAATGGAGGAATGAAACGGTCTTTCCCGTCCTCGTCTCGATCTTTCTTGCGGCGCTGATCCTCCTGCTCTATTTTGGGCCAGCATCCATTGGCGGAAGCATCAGCGGCAACGACTCCTACGGTACCGGCGCGCGCGCCGAATTGTTTTGGAGAAGCCTGCGCCTCGTTTCAGATTTTCCTTTTACCGGCGGGGGCTTGGGGGCTTTCCCCGGTCTCTATTCGCAGTATATTCTTGGGATCCCGAATTATTATCTGCCCAACGCGCACAACACTTTTCTTGATGTGTTTATCGAACAGGGAATTTTCGGCGGGGTTGCATTCCTGTTCATGTTTCTGGCGAGTCTTTGGTTGCTTGCCTCGAAATCTGTCGGGGAAGATGGTTTTCACCATCAATGGTTCGATCGCTTGCTTCTCGCCGCGTTAGTCATCGCCGTTGCGCATGGTTTGGTGGATGATTATTTGTACAACAATCTGGGCGCCATGCTGGGTTTGTTTTTGCCCGGGTTGGCAGTTCGCAGGCTCGCATCGAAACCGCTAAATCCTCTTCCGAAACAATTTGACCGGGCAGATATAATTGTCCTCGGCTCCATCACTGTTCTGCTCCTTGCTCTTGGGGCAGTGTACTGGAATACCCTTCGCTCGCTGTGGTATGCGAACACCGGCGCGGCGCAAATGGCTCGCGTGGAACTTGCCGGTTTTCCGACGAACGAGTGGGCTGGACCCGCTCTTGCGGATAAATTACAGGATGCTGAAGCCTCGCTTCATGTCTCCCTTACGGCTGACCCAGCCAATCGGACAGCCAATCACCGCCTCGGCTTGATCGCCCTCCTCCGCAGAGACATCCCCTTGGCTTGCGGATATCTTTCAAACGCCCACTTGCTCGACCCCGCTCATCGCGGCATCACGAAATCTCTTGGGTATTGCTACGCGTGGCTTGGTGATTTTGAAAATTCAAAACTCCTTTTAAGTTCGATGCCAGAGGCTGGGAAGGAACTTTCGGAGTACGTTCGGTGGTGGCAGGCGCAGGGCTATGCGGAATTTTCGAACAACGCCTCCGCGCTTGCCGCCGAATTGAGACAGTCTCAACCTTAACTTTGATTTGGAAACGCATGATTATGAAAACCAGGAATTCCTTTTTTCTCACGTTTGTCATTGTTGTACTCGTCGCGCAATTATTCGGCAGTGTGACGATGGGCAAGGCGCAGTCGTCGCGTGATTGGTCCGACCCGGTCAATGTTTCTAATTCAGGCTCCACGGAGAAGCCCGTGATCGTGGTTGGTCGCGATGGAATTGTTCATGCAATTTGGCAACCCATCGGCGGCGGGTTCAGGTATTCGCGCAGTAATGACGGCGGCGTAACCTGGACGGCTCCGCGCACCGCCACCTTGCCGTTTTCAGAAAAAGACGACAAGCCATTCAAGATCATCCCCAGCCCGGATGGAGCGCTTAATATTTTTTGGGTTAGCCCCGAAGGGAACTTGATGATGGGCCGGGCAAATTCAGATACATTGCCTGTGCCTACATCCTGGGCAAGCAAAGAACGTGTTGGAGACGACGTGTTGAACTACGATGTGGATATTACCGATGCGGGCGTTTTCCATCTTGCGTACATTCGCAAAGACGAAAAGGCTGGCGTGTATTACCGCAGATCGCAAAACGGCGGGGTTTGGGAAAAGACGATCACGCTATTCGTCTCCAAGTACTTCGAATCGGTGATGGTGGAAAATCAACCGTCGATCAAGATCGAGGAGGCGCATGTTCGCGTATCGGCATCGGACGATGTGGAAGAGCCGACCGTGCTCGTGGGCTGGGATGTGCGCACGTTAAAGCGCATCTTCACTTCTGTTTCGGAGGACGGTGGATTTAACTTTACGGAGGCGACACAACTCAAAGGTCCGGAAGATACGGGTGGGTATGGCATCCCATTGAATGTTGAAATGGGCGTCAACAAAAAGAATGTGGTCTTGCTCTATCAGGTTGGTGAAGCGGGGGCAAGCCAGTGTGTGTACTATAGCCAGACCTCCTCAGACGCTGGCGCAACCTGGACCAGCCCACGGTTGATGTTGGATACGTTATCGCAATGCCCCACAAGCGTCGAATTCATCATCAAGCGGGATAACTTTTATATGACGCTCATCCGCTATGATGGGAACGACCCCGCCATTATGGCTTGGAAGGACGGGCGTTGGGGTAGCCTGCAATTCCAGCGAGAGATCGCGTTGTTTTCGAACCCATTGACCTATGATCCCATTGTGTTCCGCTGTGAAGACGATGCCTTGTATAAAGACAAACTTTATCTGATCGGCTGTGACTTGGGGAACGGCGGGGATAGTTGGGTAACGGCGCGTTCTCTCGAGCCGTTGGATCAATGGTTTGGTTCCACAGAATCGTGGAGTTTTCCTTTTCCATTGCTTGATGAAACCGAGGCGAAAGTAGGCTCTCTGGCGCAGGTTTCCGATGGGAAGCTGTTGCACACGGTCTGGTCTGAAAGCACACTCCCCGGACCTGGCGGGGTAAAACACTCTCTTTCCTATGCCCGTTGGGATGGTGTAAGTTGGGCGGTGACCCGTGGATTGTTGTGGGGCTTGAACGGCAAACCGATCGATCTTTCCATGGCTATCAGTCAGGAAGGGAACCTGTTTGTGACCTGGGTAAACGAGGCGACCGGTTCGGTCATCTATTCGGTGGTCGATGCGAGCCGCGCCGGATATTCTACCGATTGGGTCGATCCCAAAAGCCTGCCTTCGCCATCCACCATTAATAACTCGCCCGATATTCTGGTAGACGGCGCCGGCGCGGTTATCGTGGTGTATGCGGTTCCCTTTAATGAAGAACGAGGAATTTATCTTGTAAAATCAACAGATCGAGGGGATACCTGGTCTGCCCCGGTGAAGGTCGTTGATGGTGTGACGAGCGGCTGGGACATAACTCAAAAACCCCGGGTCAGCCTGAGCGGTGACGGAACTTTGCATCTTATTTTCGTGAATTCGAACCAATCGCAAATTGAGAATCAATTAAATTACGTTCAGTCGAAGGACGGCGGTGCAACGTGGAGCGAACCGGAGTTGGTCAACGAAAATCCGATCACCTGGCTCGACACCATCGCG
Organism: Anaerolineales bacterium; assembly: GCA_021462845.1. Taxonomy (GTDB): domain Bacteria; phylum Chloroflexota; class Anaerolineae; order Anaerolineales; family Villigracilaceae; genus Defluviilinea. The sequence continues at coordinate 1,297 of JAJTXU010000066.1, read as the reverse complement.
TACGGAGATGGCGTAGTTCACCGGCTCTGGCAGGAAAATAATGACGATGTGGTTTCCAATTTCGATCAAATTTCGACAGATGGAGGGGCAACATGGTCCGCGCCGGCTGAGATCACAGGCGTTGCCGATCATGTGACACCGGTGGCTCTGGCGCAATATAATGGAGATTTACACCTGTTACGAATCGTTGAAGAAGAAAGCCCCACATTCCTCAAAGAATCAAACCTTGTTGTGGAAGACTGGGAATGGGATGGAAGCGGCTGGAGTTCCACATTTACGCAACAGATCGCTATTCAAGGGGATGAGATCGCCTACTCGCTTGCCGGCGGCTTGACAGGCGCTGGCGAACTAAGCGCGCTGACGCAAGTGGAGTATACAGATCTGGAGAATGAGCACAAGAATGAGGTGCTCGCCATCAATCGCGCGGCGGTGAATCGATTTGGCGATCTTTCTCAAATTGCTGTTTTAGCCAACACGGATACGACTACTCAGGGTGACGCGACTCCGGGTCCGGGAGTAGAGCCTGTTTCCACCTCGATACCTTTCGACTTTGGAGAGGAATCGTCCGTCTTTTCCGATAACGCCATGAGGAATATCATCGGCTTGGTCTTACTGGTTGTAGTTGTTCTGTTGGGTTTTGTTTTTATCCGCCGAAAACGGGGCTGAAACTTATGAAGTTTAAAAAACGGAAATTCTCGTTACCTGTCCGGCGGCTTGGCGGACTGATAGGGCTTTTGATTGTCGCAACATTGAGCGCGCAACCGTTTACTCCAGTGAAGGCGATCACCGAGTCGCCGTGGAAGCCTAATGAAAGAGTGCCCGGTTATGCCGATGAGACTTATACACCCTTCATCGTTGCCGACCGGGATCATTATGTCCATGCGTTCGCCACGCAATGGACCGGCACTGGTGTGAGGAATGGGGTCGTATATCGAAAATGGAGCCTGGAAGAAGGGTGGACGACCCCGGTTGATATTTTGCTATCGCCCATAGAAAGCGATGCGGTGATTCAGGGCGTGTATCTCGACCCGGCAGGGATGTTCCATTTATTGTTTTACAGCGGAGAAAGAACCAAGAAATATATTTATTATTCCCAGGCAAGGGTTGAACAAGCCGCTTCCGCCCGGGCATGGTCTACGCCCACGATCATTGGAACGCAAGCCATTGAGCCAAGTTATGCCGCGATCTCAGGAGACGATCAGGGCAACCTGGTGGTGATCTATTCAGGAAATATCGCGGGCGGAGGGGTCTACTCTGTGTACTCCACCGATTCGGGCTCAACCTGGTCCGACCCGGA
>JAJTXU010000065.1 GCA_021462845.1 Anaerolineales bacterium | reverse complement strand
TCGCGTTTGAGCGCGAAGCCGAGCGACGATTGTTTCTTGATCACATCCGCGCCGATGTTGGAGGTCATCACGATGATCGCGTTGCGGAAGTCCACTTTGCGACCCTTCGCATCGGAGAGATGACCCTCTTCCATGATCTGCAACAACATGTTGTGGACTTCGGGATGCGCCTTCTCGACCTCATCGAAGACAACGATGGAATACGGTCTGCGGCGAAGGGCTTCGGTGAGTTGACCGGCTTCTTCGTAGCCGATATATCCCGGAGGCGCGCCGACCAAGCGCGAGGCGGTGTGCCGTTCCATGAACTCAGACATGTCGAGTTGTATCGCGGCTTCTTCACTGCCGAACATGAACTTGGCGAGCGTTTTGGTTAATTCGGTTTTGCCGACGCCGGTGGGTCCGAGGAACATGAACGAACCGATGGGGCGTTTCGGGTCTTTCAACCCGGCGCGCGCGCGGCGGACGGCGCGTGAGATGGCGATGATCGCGTCTTCCTGCCCGATGATTCCCTTGCGGAGTTCGTCTTCCATTTTGAGCAAGCGCTGCGATTCTGCCTCCGCAAGTTGCATGAGCGGGACGCCCGTCCACATTGAAACGACTTCGGCAATATCTTCCGCCGAAACGACGGGACTGTTCGCGCGATCCCAGCCTGTGCGCAGGCGTTCGATCTGCTCGCTGAGTTCGGTCTCGCGCTCCTGCCATTCGATGATATCTTCGTTGTTGCCTTCTTCTTGCGCGAGCGAACGGTTTTGGCGGGCTTGTCGTAATTGACTGAATAGATCTTTGGCGTGTTTCGCGGCGGGACTCTTGTACATGCGCACGCGCGAGGACGACTCGTCAATCAAGTCAATGGCTTTGTCGGGGAGGAAGCGTTCGGTCACGTAGCGGGTGGAGAGATGCGCGGCGGCTTCGAGGGCTTCATCGGATATTACAAGGTGATGATGTTCCTCGTACGCGGAGCGAATCCCTTTGAGGATTTGAATCGTCTCTTCCTCGGAAGGCTCGTCCACCTGAATCGGTTGGAAGCGGCGTTCGAGCGCGGCATCCGACTCGATGTGTTTGCGATATTCGTCCATCGTGGTCGCGCCGATCACTTGCAATTCGCCGCGCGACAAAGCGGGCTTGAGGATGTTCGCCGCGTCTACCGAGGAGCCAGCGGCTCCCGCGCCGACGAGCATGTGGACTTCATCAATAAATAGAATTGCGCCGGATTGTTTCAACTCGTCAATCACGCGTTTGAGTCTTTCCTCGAACTGACCGCGATACATCGTGCCTGCCACAAGCGAGCCGACATCGAGTTGCAATAAGCGTTTGTTCATCAATGGCGCGGGGACGTCGCCTTCGACGATTCGTTGCGCGAGACCTTCGACGATAGCGGTCTTGCCGACGCCGGGTTCGCCGATCAACGCCGGGTTGTTCTTTGTGCGACGCGCGAGAATTTGAATCACGCGCTCGATCTCCATTTGGCGACCGATGACCGGGTCGAGTTTTTTCTCTTCAGCTTTGGTAGTCAAATCGGAAGCAAGTTGATCAATGAGCGGGGTTTTCTGATTTGGTTGAGCGCCTCGCGCAGGACCAACGCCGGCAGGCGTCGGAGATGCGGAAGCGGATTCATTCAACACGCGGCGAGTCTGACGTCGGATCTGATCCGGCGTCACGCCGAGTCGGCGCAACACTTCCAACGCCGCGCCATCCACGCGGACTAATCCAAGCAAAATATGTTCCGTGCCGATGTAATGATGACCGAGTCGCCGCGCTTCATCCACCGCAAGTTCGAGGACTTGTTGCGTGTCGCCCGCGAGTTCCACGCGGCTGGGGTCGAACCCGACCGAGCCCGAGGAGACGCGGCGAATCACTTCGCGCACGCGGTCTGATGTCATTCCAAGTTCGCGCAGGACGCGCCCTGCAACTCCGCCCTCTTCATCCATTAAACCTAACAATAAATGCTCAGTGCCGATATTATTGTTGCGGGATTGCTCAGCCTCTTGATGCGCAAGGCTCAAAACCCGTCTTGCTCGCTGTGTAAATCGCTCCATTCCAGCCATGATTTTTTCTCCTGAACGTGGATGTATTCTACCAAAAAGCCCAACGAGTCGTTGTAGGAAAAAGATTAGAGTTTGTTTACAACGCTGATACAATGATGCAAGGTTGAAATTTCTTACTGGCAACCTTGCGAAGGTTCTCAACCTTCGTAAGGTTGGATAAAGGATGGACGTTATGCGATCAATTTGTGTTTTTTGCGGATCTTCCGACTCGGTTCATTCCGACTATCGAACTGCCGCGTTTTTCCTCGGCGTTCTCCTCGCGGGCAAAGGGATTCGTCTCGTCTACGGTGGCGGCAAGACCGGCTTGATGGGGGCGATAGCCGACGGCGCGCTCTCTGCCGGCGGGGAGGTGATTGGCGTCATCATCCCTGCGATGAACAACCCGGCTCTTGCACATGACGGACTGACCCGCATGGATGTTCCACCCGACATGCACGCCCGCAAAGCAAGGATGCACGAACTGGCAGACGGCTACATCGCGCTCCCCGGCGGGTTCGGCACCTTCGATGAATTGTTCGAGACCATCACATGGGCGCAGACCGGCGCGCACCAAAAACCGATCGGTTTGCTCGATGTGCGAAATTATTACGCCCCGCTCCTCGCCGCGATGGACCATGCCGTGGAGGAAGGCTTCATTTTCAATGAACATCGCAATTCGATTGCGTGCGACTCTGACCCCGTAAGATTATTGGACGCGATGGCAAAGTATGAACATCCGCATGATGCGGTGAAGAGGTGGTTAAGAGAAGATCAGTAATCAGTTATCAGTGGTTAGTTGGTGGTTGAGCAGACCTGCGTGTTCATGTGCAAGGAAAAAGGATGAGAGATGAAAATCAACCGCCTTGAATTAGCAACTAGAGATTTATCTGCACAAAGACATTTTTACGGGGATGTGCTTGGGCTTCAAGTTCGACTTTTTCCTGAAATGTTGGAGGTTCAAGCGGGAAGCACAAAGATCCTCTTCAAACAAACAGAGTCGGATTTCGACGGCGCGTATCACTTTGCGTTCAATATCCCAGAGAACCAAATTCAAGCGGCGAAGGAGTGGCTTTTCGGGAAGGTCGAACTGCTTTACGATGAAAACAGGCTGGATGTATTCGACTTCTCGAACTGGAACGCGCACTCGATCTATTTCAAAGACGCGGCGGGGAACATTCTCGAATTCATCGCGCGGCATGATCTCAAGAATTCAATTGAAGGGAAATTCGATAGCGCTCAGATCTTGAGCGTGAGCGAGATCGGGTTGCCTTCAGAGAATGTGATTTTCCTCGCAAGGCATATTTGCGAGCGGTTGGGTCTATCGGTTTTTCATGGTGAGCCAGGCGAGACGTTCACGCCGGTAGGCGACGACGATGGCCTGTTTATTCTGCCGATCAAAGACAGAATTTGGTACCCCAACACCGGCGTGCCCGCCAAATTGTTGCCGATCAAGGTGAACGTCGAAGCGAGCGGGCAGGCATGGGAACTCCACGGCGTTCCTTATGAGATCATTTCCCCAGACCCATCCACATTTTGACGCGCCGCCATAAAGACGGGTTTTCGCGTTTTTCCAACGCCTGTTGCCCGATCAACTTTCTGTAATACTGTTCATGTAGAAGTTGCGCGCGCTCAAGGTCGTAGTGTTCGGCGAGACAGCGGCTTTCTTCTCCCATTCGTTTTGCCAGCGCGGGCGATTCGAGTATCCGCGCGATCGCCCCCGCCATGGCATGAACGTCGCCGGGTTTGACCAGGTATCCATTTTCGCCATCATGCACCACTTCGGGGATGGAGGTGGCTTCGAATGCGGCGAGGGGTAACCCGCTTGCCGCGGCTTCGAGGAGCACCAGTCCCTGCGATTCGACTTCCGATGCCATGACGAATATATTCGCGGCGCGGTAGACATCGGGCAAGCCGTCGTTCATCAAAATGTAACCGGTAAAGTGAACGCGGGCTTGTATCCCCAGCGCTTTGGCAAGGCTGATAAGTTTTTCTTTTTCTTTTCCATCTCCCACGATCAGCAAATGCGCGGGCGATGATTTCATCACTTCTGCCGCGGCGTGGATGACGCGCGCGACCATTTTTTCAGGGTCGAGCCGCCCCACGTACAAGATGATGGGAACGTCGAGGGGAAGATTCAGCCTCCGCCTGGTAGAGGCAGTTTCCCCGTCGGAAAGAGGCGGGTGAAACTTGCGGGTGTCGATCCCGCAGGGGATGGTCTCCGAATCGATGCCCATGCCGGTCACGATATCCGAAACGGTTTTGGTGGTGATGATGACCGATGTGGATTTGCGCGCGAGGATATCCAGATATTTCCAGCCCGCTTTTTCTACGGCTTTATCCAGCCCGCCACGGTCGGTGAGCACGGCAGTTACATACCATGGGAGCATGTGAACGGTAAATGTGGTTGGGATGAAATGCCGCTGGGCGTACTCAAAACCAATCCAGCAAAGAATAGGCTCGTGGGAGTGAATAATATCGGGCTGAAATTTTTCGAGCGCTTTTAATATAGAGGCGCGCGGGTAAACGAGAAACCGTTGACCCACCCGCAGTGGGTGATGCATGGACCGTAGCCGTTGGATGGTGAGATCATTTTGAGTGGCGACGTAGGGGTGGTTTTTGTCGCTTGCCGCGATCACCAGCGCTTGGTGGCCGCGTTCCGCCATGCCTTTGGCAAGTTGTTCGACGACGATCGAAGCGCCGCTGATCATGGGCGGGTAGGATTGGGTGATGTACGCGATTCTCATAGCGATTCTGCGCCAGCTCGGTTCAATACTTCGCTTACGGCTGGTTTGCCCTGTGGTAGCGCCGCGCCACGTACCAGCCTGCCGCTCCCAAAACGACAAACCCGACGAGGAATACCCAGATCAGCGCGGGAATCTGGTTGACGTATGCGCCAACGGTGACCGTGAGGATGCTGGCGATTCCGCGCCCCAGCATGTTTGCCAGTAGAAAGCGCCGCGGCTCCATATTGCCAAGCCCCGCCACGTAACACATTGCGTCATTTGGAATTAACGGCATCACGAGGGTGATTACGTAAAACGCCACACCCTGCCCGGCCGCGCTTTTATCCCAGCGGTCGAGGGTGGCGGGGGCGATCCACTTTTCGGCGAATGGTCGCCCAAACTTGCGGGAGAGCCAGAAGGCGATCTGCCCGCCCAGCACGAGGCTGGTCCATGTGATGAGGATGCCGCCGATGAAGCCGTAGATGTAGCCGCTGGCGATCATCAATGCCTGGCCGGGGATGAAGGCGATGAACGCCTGAAGGAGGAAAAGCAGGAACAGCGCGGCGGGTCCCCAATAGCCATATCCGCGAATCGATTCGATCACCGCGTCTAGGTTGCTGAACCAGCGCAGAGATTCTACGATGGGCAGGCGATAGACCCACAACAGAATCAACGACAACGCGATCGACGAATAAAGAATGATTTTTTGTAACGACATGGTTTGAATTATGCGCGCCGCATGAACGCGTCGACCGTTCTGTAGAATCCTTCGTTCAACTCCTCGAAGGTAAAGGGACGCGGCGGCTGGTGGAAGGGATAGGTGAGACGCACTACGTTCATATCCGCAAAATGGGTTTCGGCGATAGTTAGGGTGGCGTCGAAGCGCAGGAGCGGGTCATATATGGACATGGCGAAGTAACACGGCGTTTTGTGTTTTTCCGATGGCAGGTCGAACTCTGTCGTTAAAATCTCGGTGATTTGCGAGGAGAGGATGTCGAACGTTGTCGTTGTTGTGCGCGGAAGTTTTCGCTTCAGCGGGATCGTGTCCTCAAGTTTGCCGATGGCGCGCACAAACGTAATGGCGATCGAGAGCGTGCGGGGGTTGCGCGCGAACTTCACAAAGAGGGTCTGTAACCAACGCCGTTTGAACTGCTGGATGACGTGATACAACATGGTCAGCCGCGTTTTGGAATAGGGCAGCGCCTTCCACCCGAGGCAGGGGGCGATGAGGATCAAACGGTCGATGCGCGCGGAGAGGCGTTTGAAGGCGCGCATGGCGAGGATGCCGCCGAATGAAAAACCCATCAGGTTGAAGCGATCGTATCCGAGTTTGTCGGCGAGTTGCTCCACAAGTTCGGCGACCCGCGCGCTGGAAAACGAGCCTTTGAACGGCGAGGATTGCGCGTGCCCGGGGAGTTCAAAAAAATATACTTTGAACCATTGTCCCATGAACTGGACGAGGGTGAGCCAGTCTTCCCATTCTGAAATAGTGGCGGGCACCATGATGAGCGGTTCGCCTTCGCCCACTTCTAACACGTGCAGGCGCGAGAGGGGCAGGTCGATGAAATAGGTTTGATACGATGGCGGCTGAGAGGTGGACACAATCATCTCCTTGATCTGCCCATCTATAGCAGTTTTGATGGGCAAATGCAAGGGCTGAAAACGGCCAAAATTCACAGAAAAAATTCGCGCAGGTTGGCGGATCAAAACCCCAAGCGCGATCACCCTGCCTCTCCTCAACCGACAAGCGACCATCCAATGCTATACTCCATCCCATGCTCCTCCTCATCTTCCTTGCCGCGATAGCCGCGGGCGCGGTCAATGCCCTTGCCGGCGGCGGGACGCTGATCACGTTTCCCATGCTTGTCTTTTTAGGAATCCCTCCGGTCACCGCGAGCGTGACCAACACCGTCGCGCTTTGCCCCGGTTACATCGGCGGGACTCTCGCCCAGCGCAACGATCTGCGCGGACAGGAAAAACGGTTGCGGCTGATCCTCCCTGCGAGCATCGTCGGCGGCGTGCTGGGCGGATATCTCCTTTTGCAAACGGGAGAAAAGTTATTCAGCGACATCGTTCCCTTTTTGATCCTGCTGGCATCGGGCTTACTCGCCGCGCAGGATCCGATCCGGGCATGGCTCACGCGCCGGCTGGGCGAATCGCATACTTCGCTTGAAGCGTTCACGTGGCTCCCGGTTGGGCTGGCTTCGATATACGGCGGGTACTTCGGGGCGGGGCTGGGCGTGATGCTCCTTTCCGCGCTGGGGCTGACCGTCAATGATACGCTCACGCGGTTGAACGCGTTGAAGCAGGCGGTATCGTTCATCGTCAACGTGGCGGCGGCGGTCTTCTTCCTGTTTTCGGGAAAAGTCGTATGGACTGTGGCAATCGTCATGGCGGTCGGAGCGTTGATCGGCGGTCTGCTCGGCGGAAAACTCGCGGGCAAAGTCAAACCCTCCACACTGCGCTGGACGGTCGTCATCATCGGCATCGTCATTGCGATCATCTACTTTATACGCGGATAAGAATCTTTCTTCTTTCCTCTTTCTTCGTTGTATAATCCCGCCACAAATTCCAAAGGAGATCTCGTGCGAAAAATTTTACTCACTCTATTGCTTGCCAATAGCCTGCTCACTGCCTGCGCTTCGTCCGCATCCGACGCGCCCGCGAAAGCGGTTGAAGAGTATCTGAACGCGCTCGTCGCCAAAGATGCGGCTCGTCTTCCCACGCTCGTCTGCGGCGATTGGGAGGAAGACGCGCTGATCGAACTCGACTCACTGCAAGCGGTCAACGCGCGGCTCGAGAACGTGGCATGTTCGCAAACGGGAACCGAAGGCAACTTCGCCCTCGTCGATTGCGCCGGCAGTATCGTCCTCACCTACAACAACGAAGACCAGAACCTTGACCTTGCGCTCGTCACCTATCAAGTCGTGGAAGAAAGCGGCGAGTGGCTGGTTTGCGGCAAGCAATAGGCTCGAGCAAGTCTCGCAGGTTGCGATCTCGAGTATGCTCCAACCATTAAACTTGCGGGACGCTTTTTCTTTATGGGACTGAATCAGATCGGCGCTTCGATCCTGACCGCGTTGCTGGTCGGCCTGTGGACGCGCGGCGCGGCGCGTGGAGTTTTTCTCCTCGCCCTCAGCGCGCTCGCCCTCTTTTGGTTTCAGCCTGCCATTCCGCTCCGTTCCTTTGACTTTTGGATTCCCTCGCTTTCCATTTTCCTCGTCGTCATCGTTTGGTTCATCACCTCCACTGCCGGCGCGTGGAAGTCTCGCCAAAACATCATCGGGCTGGCTGTCATCATTGGCGTGGTCGCTCTCGTCGACCTCACGCGTTACATTTTCCCAGACCCGATCCTCACCACAACCACTCCTCCAAGATTAATCGTCGTCGTTGGCTTTTTTGCGCTCGCCGCATTTGCCATTGCGGCATTCACAGCCCTCTCGCGCCGTTTCGCGTTCACTTTAACTCTCGTCATCATCCTGCTTGTCGCAATCCTCCTAATTCTCAAATCTCCGAATCTCTCGCTCCAACTTAGCGTCTTCTTCCGCGCATTGACCAACCGCCCCCTCGACACTGCCTCCGCGTTGGACTTGCGCTGGCTCGGGTTTTCATACATTTCCTTCCGTCTCATCCATGTTTTGCGAGATAAACAAACGGGACGCCTGCCCGAACTATCACTGCCTGAATTCGCCGCGTATGTTGTTTTCTTCCCGTCGCTATCCGCCGGCCCCATCGACCGCGCCGAACGGTTCGCCGGAGACCTGCGCGCCGAATTTCGTCTCACGCAAGATGAAACTTTATTGGCGGGTCAACGTATCGTCGTCGGCTTGTTCAAAAAATTCGTCATCGCCGACACGCTGGCATTGGTGGCGCTCAACGACTCGCTCGCGGCGCAAGTTCACATACCAGGCTGGATGTGGTTTCACCTCTACGCTTATGCCTTCCAAATCTACTTCGATTTCAGCGGCTACACCGACATTGCCATTGGCGTTGCGCGTCTCGTGGGCGTCAAACTCCCTGAAAACTTCACCTCGCCGTATACCAAACCCAACCTCGCGCAATTTTGGAACTCGTGGCACATCACCCTAACGCAATGGATTCGCGCCTACTTTTTCAACCCCTTCAACCGCTGGATTCGCGGCTACAAATCCCTGCCCGCGTGGACGATGCTCCTCGCCGGTCAACTTGCCACGATGCTCATCATCGGCTTATGGCACGGCGTTACTATTAACTTCATCTTCTGGGGCGCCTGGCACGGGCTGGGACTCTTCCTCCAAAACCGCTGGAGCGATTTTGCAAAGACTCGCTTCGCAGTTTCGAATCCACACATGCAAACAGTCTTGCGCCTCGGCGGCGTTGCGCTCACCTTCCATTTTGTGGCGCTGGGCTGGGTCTTCTTTGCGCTGAGCGCCCCCGCATTATCGTTTGAAACTCTGATGAAATTGTTCGGCATTCACTAACGACGATGGACGATGGACTATCGTCCATCATCACCTGACAGACAGTATGAATCCTCAAACTCCCATTCGCCTCCTCCCTCTCCTCCTCAAAGCGACCCTGCTCTTCGTATTACTTAACTTCGCCTTCATTTTCCTTGGTGGGTTTCCCCTCGGCAAACTCTCGCTCTACAACAAAATCTTCCCTGGGCGCGAGCGATTTCCCTTTGGAGAAAACCAGCGCGGATACAACCTCAGCCTCTTCAACCTCGACGCCATGTTTGCCGCGCATGTTCTCGCCGGCTCACCCAAAGCGGGCGATGAATTCCGCGTGCTCCTCATCGGCGACTCATCCGTGTGGGGCACGCTGCTCACGCCCGAACAAAACCTCGCGGGGCAATTGAACTCGCAAAATATTTCCGCATGCGGAAAAACCGTCCACGCCTACAACCTTGGCTACCCGTACATCTCGCTCCTACAAGAGTTGATGATCCTCGACGAGGCATTGCAATACCAACCCGACCTGGTCGTCTGGCTCACCACGTTGGAATCGTTCCCGCAAGATAAACAACTCGCCGCGCCGCTCGTTGCCAACAGCCCCGAACGCGTGAAAGAATTAATTACCAAATACCAATTGCCTCTCGACCCCAACGACCCGGCGTTGAATCATCCCACCGCGTGGGATCGAACACTCATCGGTCGACGAAAAGAAATTGCGGATCTCATCCGCCTGCAACTGTATGGCGCGATGTGGGCGTCTACTGGCGTGGATCAGTTCTACCCCGAATCGTACGAACCCGCGCAACTCGATTATGAAAAGGATAATGAATTCCACGCCATCAAACCCGCTGAAACGTTGCAGGGTAAACTTTCGTTCGAAATCCTCGACGCCGGCATGAACGCCGCCAGCGTACCAACCATCCTCGTCAATGAGCCGATCCTCATCAGTAACGGCGTCAACTCAGACATCCGCTATAATTTTTTCTATCCGCGCTGGGCATTCGACGAGTACCGCGCCGCGCTCGCCGAACATGCCGCCGCGCAAGGCTATCCCTACGTCGATCTATGGGACCTCGCGCCGATGACCGAGTTCACCAACAGCGGCGTGCACCTCACCCCCTTCGGTGAATCGATGCTTGCCGAACAGGTCGGCGCATCCATTCAAAATTTCTGCAAATAGGAATCAATGAAACAAAAATTATTTTTCACACTGTTATTGACTTCGCTCCTCGCCGCATGTTCGGCGGGCGGAGGGACTCCCGCTGAAAGCGTCACCGCGACGCATGCCCCGCTTCAATCCTCCAGTGAGGTTGCTCCCACGTTGGCGGCTGTTACCGCCTCCCCGGCGATTCCCGCCTCCACTGCCACGCCCAAGCCTCCCCTGGAGAAAGACGCGTTCATGGATATGCCGGTCGTCCCAATGGGAGTCAGCGATGCGATGCGCGCAGTCTATCAACGCGGTATCGAAAACGGCAACGATCCCGCTCGCTTTGCCATCATCGGCGATTGTCAGAATGTCTCGTCGTATTTTCTCTCCGCGTTCGATCACCCAAACGACTATAGGCTCGGGAGCGAATATGCCTACCTCCAGCCGACGATCGATTATTACCAGGGCTCGTTCTCGCGCGTGAGCCTGGCGGTGAAGGGAGGCTTCAACGCCGCGGCGGTCATTTCGCCGTTGCGCGCCGACCCCAAGTCTTGCAACGCGGGCGAGTCGCCGCTCGATTGCGAATTGCGAACGTGGAAGCCGTCCATCGTCTTTGTAAGCATGGAAACATGGTGGTCGCAAAAACCCGCCGAGGAATACGACAAGTACATGCGCAAAGTATTGGATCGCATCATCGAGTTCGGCGCGGTGCCGATCATCGCCACCAAAGCCGATAACCTCGAAGGCGATCACGCCATCAACAATGCCATCGCGCAACTTGCCTACGAATACGAAATCCCCTTGTGGAATTATTGGGCGGCGGTTCAACCCCTGCCCGATCAGGGACTGAGCGATGACCGTTTCCATCTCACGTTTGCCCGCAATTTTTTCGACGATCCCAAACGCATGGAAAACGCCTGGCCCTGGCGCAACCTCACCGCGCTGCAATCGCTCGACGCCGTGCATAACGCGTTGTTGGAAAAGTAACCCAATAAACGAAATAGTGGAGGAGGAGGGGGCGTCCAGGTCCGCCGCCATTCTCTGGCGCGGCGAGATACGCGTTGACTTTCCTTCCGTTCACATCGAATTGGCTCTCGGATTTTTAGATGGACATCGCGCGCGCTCCTTTCGACTCGAGTCCATCAACCTTGCGCAGGTTCAAAACCTTCGCAAGGCTTTATGACAACCACCGCCTCACACGGGACTTGTAGCCTGTGCACGCCTCCCCAAATTTTTTCTCCAGATACGCCTCTTCGTGCCGAATCACCAGGTTGTTCATCAATGGAATGAATGCCGCTACAAGTGGAATCCCCCACACATTCCCAAATGCGAGAGGAAAGCCGATCAACATGAACGCCATACCGAGGTAGATCGGGTTGCGCGTGAAGCGATACACTGTTATTCTGAATAGCGCGATGAAACGCCTTTTGCAACAGCGGTTACGGACACTCTTACACAACACAGATCTCCATGATTTTTCTCGCGAAAGAAACAACATTAATGCTCCGCATCATTTTCCTTCGTAACTCTTTCCGCGAAGGATTCTAACGAATGCGGTTCCCTCTGCAAAACCCATTTCAACACATTTGGATTCCCAACCAAACCCCGCGTATCGTAATACTCGAACATCTTGACGAGATTCTCCAAGGCATACTCACTCAACCCTTTTGCGCCCAGTTTCCAGTCTCTACGCTCCACCTTTTCAGCCTTCACTTTTCGCTTCAAAACTTTGCTAAAAATTTCTGCCGCCTGAACATGCGACATGGGCATTGTCCCAGCCAATTCGTAGATCGTGTTTTTGTGGTTTGGTTCAGTGAAAACAGTTTTAGCAACGTCGGCAAGATCTTCTAAATCTATAAAACTGAATGCTGACTCGATGGAATACGGAACTCGTAAAATTCCTTCGTCAATAATGCTTTTCCACCCCGCCAGCAGGTTTTGCATGTAAGGAGCAGGTTGCAGGATTGTGAAGGGAATTCCCGATTCGAAGATCATCTCTTCCACGCGCAGTTTTTGCCAGTGGTGATTCATTACTTCAATTTGCGGATGCAGAACCGAGTGATAGACAAAGTGCTCCACGCCTGACTTTTTTGCCTCCCCAACGACCAATTTACCGATCACCACTTCATCGGGGCTCATGTTCGGGCAAATGTGATAAATCGCTCGCGCGCCCCGCGCCGCTGATTGAACATCCGATTCCTTGCGCATATCGCCAACGATGACCTTCTCCGCGCCCAAAGATTTCAGAACTGAAACGGATTCTTCACGATGAACAAACGCGCAAACATTCTCTACCTTTGAGAGGGCATTAATAACTGCCTTACCTGTCTTACCGCTTGCGCCTGTAACGAGGATCATGACGTTGAATATAATCCATTTTGGAAGTCTATTTTCATCTTGTCAAATCAGAATGTATGTTCTACAATGAAAGCGGAATATTCTTCCCCTCCAAACAGAAAGGATGCTTACATGTTGAATCTCAATTCGGTGATGATCGGAACGAAACAACCCAAGGAGTTGGCGGCTTTTTACGAGAAGGTGTTAGGCAAGCCCGCGGACATGATGGATGCTGAACACGGCTTTTGGGGATGGCAGGTGGGCGGCGCGTTCATGTCTGTGCTGGATCACTCTGAGATGGGCGGCAGCGCAAAAGACCCAGGGCGGGTGATGATCAATTTCGAGACGGGGCAGGTTCAAGAGGAGTTTGAACGGATCAAGTCCGTTGGCGGAACAGTTGTCAAAGAGCCGTATGACATGGGCGGCGGATGGATCGCGACGTTGGCTGATCCCGATGGAAATTTTTTTCAGTTGATCAGCCCGATGGTTGGGCAGTAACGTGACGGCGCATCAAGTCAAATCGGGTTTTGTAAATAACGGCAGCGCAAGGCTTTACTACGAAACGGCTGGCAGTGGATCATCGTTCGTGATGATCCATGCGGGCGTGGCGGACCACCGTCTATGGAATAATGAGTTTGCGTATTTTGCAAATAGCCATCGGGTTCTGCGTCATGACATGCGCGGCTACGGCAAGAGCGAACCCGTTGACGGTGAGTTTAATCACATGGCTGATCTGGTTGCCGTGCTCGATGCTCTGGAGTTTCACGAGCCGCTGATCATGATGGGATGTTCCATGGGCGGAGGCTTGGCAATGGATTTCGCGCTGCCGCATCCATCGAGAGTGAAAGCGTTGATCATGGTCTGCTCCGCTCCCAGCGGCTTGGAGTTGGATGTGCCAACACCCGCCAAATTTGCGGAGGCGGAGAAGGCATTTGAGGCTGGCGATCTTGATCTCACTTGCGAGATCGAAACACAGATCTGGTTCGATGGCACGGATCGAACGCCCGAACAGGTCAATCAAGAAATGCGTAAGCTGGTGTATGACATGAATCGAAAAGCGCTGGCGTATGAAGCGATGAATCTTGGGAAACGATTGCCGAATACAGAAACTCTGGCATTTGATCGTCTGGGGAACATTAAGATTCCCGTTCTGGTGATCGTTGGCGCGCAGGACACTCCTTTCATTCAGGGGGGCGCAGACTACATGGCAGAGAACATCCCTTCCGCAAAAAAAGTGAAAATCGAAGACGCGGCGCACTTGCCCAACCTGGATCATCCCGAAGAATTCCAACGGATCGTTTCAGATTTTTTGAAAAGCATTGCAAGTTAAGGATTCTATGCCCATCACCAGATGCGGCTAGCAGAACAACCATGCTTTCGATTGAAAAATGTTTACCGCCCGAAAATTCATCTCTTGAGAAGTATTTGAAAAACGGAAATTATGTTGATTGTTACACAACAACGATTGACCGACAAATTTCCTTCCCTGAATTTATTTTTGGATTTTACACAACCCGGCTTTTCAAAACGGAACGATTGATTTTGAACTTGCTTGTGAATAAGCCCTCCACCGATTTGCAGGCAAAGCAATTATCAAATCATGAAATTGATCGTTTCGCCGCGTGGACTGTCGAGGCGCGAAGAGAGAATGAATTGCTGATGTGTGACTTTATGAGCCGCACGCGCTCATGGTTTATGACGGAAAAGGCTGGGACGGCGACAAAACTCTATTTCGGGTCGGCAGTTGTCCCTGCGAAGGGAAGCGAGAGTCTGGATTTCGGGTTCCGCGCGCTGCTGGGATTTCATCAGATCTATTCCATCTTGTTGTTGCATTTTGCAAAATGGGAATTGCGCTGATACTATTGACAAAAAGGTCATTGAGAAGTTGCTCAATGACCTTTTTATCATCTGCTAGAGTCTTTCAAACTTTGCCTGGAAGAAGCGCAGGTATTTCGGCTCGTAGACCATCTTCAAACCGCGAGTCGATTCGCGTTGGTCATATACCGCCTTGACCGATTCGGCGACGACATCCATGTGCGCTTGGGTGTAGACGCGGCGCGGAATGGTGAGGCGGGTCAACTCAAGCTTGGGGTAGTAATGATCGCCCGTCTTCGGGTCGCGCCCTGCCGAGGCGATGCCGCGCTCCATCGAGCGGATGCCCGAGTCGAGGTAGAGTTCCGCCGCGAGGGTTTGGGAGGGGAATTCGATCTGCTTGAGGTGGGGGTAGAACGCCTTCGCGTCGAGGAAGATCGCGTGTCCGCCGATGGGCTGGACGATGGGGATATTCCAATCGGTGAGCAATTCGCCGAGATACAAAACCTGACCGATGCGAGTGCGGATGTGATCGTCCTGAACCGACTCCTCGATGCCGATGGCGAGCGCTTCCATATCGCGTCCCGCTAGTCCACCGTAGGTGTGCAAGCCTTCATACACGACGACAAGGTTGCGAAGTTCTTCGAAGATATTCCAATCGTTGATCGCCAGCCAGCCGCCGATGTTGACGAGGTTATCTTTTTTGGCGCTCATCCATGCCGCGTCGGTGTAACTGCAAAACTCTTTGAGGATTTGAGCGATGGTCTTATTGGCGTAGCCTTCTTCGCGCTGTTGGATGAAGTAGGCGTTTTCCATCATACGGGTCGCATCGAGATACACTTTGACGCCGTGCTTATTGCACAGTTCACGCAGGGCTTTGATGTTTGCCATGCTCACGGGTTGGCCGCCCGCCATGTTGACCGTGCCAGCCACGCTGATGTAGGCGATATTATCCGCGCCGTGTTTGTCAATCAGCGCCTGCACTTTGTCGAGGTCAATATTGCCCTTGAAAGGATTCAAGTTGGCAGGATCGTGCGCTTCGTCAATGATGACATCGTAGAATACCCCGCCCGCCATTTCTTGATGTAAGCGCGTGGTGGTGAAATACATGTTGCCAGGCACGATCTGCCCTTTTTTGATGACCGTCTGGCTGATGAGATGTTCCGCGCCGCGCCCTTGATGGGTGGGGACGATGTATTTGTAGCCGTAGATTTTTTGAATCGCCGATTCGAGATGATAAAAGTTTCGGCTCCCCGCGTAGGCTTCATCGCCGAGCATCATGCCCGCCCACTGACGGTCGCTCATGGCAGACGTGCCGCTGTCGGTCAACAAGTCAATGTACACATCGTCCGATTTGAGCAGGAAGGTGTTGAAGCCCGCCTCAGTCAATGCTTTCTCGCGTTCTTCGCGGGTGGTGACGGTGAGCGGTTCCACCATCTTGATCTTCCACGGTTCCGCCCACGAGCGGCGTCCGAACTGTTGTCCCATGGTCTTTGGGGTTGGATTGGTCATGAAATGTTCTCCTTGTTTGGTTTTGCTTAGATAATTTTTTACCGCCAAGCGCGCCAAGGTCGCTAAGGTTAAGATTTTTTTCTTTGCGTTCTTAGCGGGCTTCGCGGTGAATTTTCTATTCCAACGGAAGCGCCATTGTGGCTTTGACTTCGGTTAGGACGAGGCTGGTTTGAATCCGCGCCACGCCTGGGATCGGGGTGATCTTATCCACCACGAAACGCTCCAGGTCTTTTCGATTCTTCAGGACGACCTTCAATAAATAATCGTGTTCGCCCGTGATGTGATGACACTCCAGCACTTCGGGCATGCGCCGCGTGGCTTCGCGGAATTTCTCCACTTGCTCCACTTTGTGCATCTGCAAGCTGATGTGGATGAAGCACAGCAGATCGTAGCCAGCCTTTTCACGGTCTACGACGGCGGCGTACTGGCGGATGTAGCCGTCTTTCTCCAGCCGCCTCAAACGGGAATGGGTGGCGGGCGGCGACAAACTGATCTTCTTCGCCAATTGGACATTGCTCAAACGCCCGTCCAGTTGAAGTGCGCGCAGGAGAGATTTATCCACGCGATCGAGCGTTAGGTTCTTGGAATTTTTTATCATATTCAGACCTCAATTTCAATGGAAATTCGATGTTTTCATAAAAAGTCAAAATAAAATCAAATAATAACCTATAAAGATTATAAACATTCCAAATTCGGCGGTGGAAATACACTCAAAGCGAAGAAATGCAAACTTTCTCGCGCGGAGGTTTGTTTCAGGTCATCGGGAATATTTTTCCACAGACGGAAGGGTCGCTTTGCGATACAAATTTCAGGCGCGCGAAAAAGCCGATGGTTAGAATCAACCATCGGCGGGGAAAGCGCCGCACTGATATCCGCAGGGAATACCGCAGTGAAGCGAGTAAATCAAAAAGGGGGGCTGCCTTAGCGGGTGATGTGGTGCGCCTGCTTCAAAATATCGTCAGATACGTCAACGCCATATGCCTGGGCGGCTTTGAGATTGACGAAGAGATAGTATTCAGCCGTTTCTACCGGCGTGTTGGCTGGCTTTGCGCCTTTGAAGATGCGGTCTACCATTTGGGCGCCTTGTTCGGCTTGGCCGGAAAACGTGGTGGTGTAGTCGGTGATCGGGAATGATGTGTCTCCGCCGCGCCCGGTCGCAAAGATGGGAACGTCGTATTGGTCGGCTTGCGCGACGAGTTGATTCAAGCCCGCTTCGAGGTTTGCCGAAAGTAGACCGATAAAGATAATCGTATCTTCCGGCAGGGTTTCGACCGCCGCCGCCATCTGCTCCGGAGTTGTCACCGCGCTAGCAGGCAGTAATTCCACTCCCTGCTGTGGGATTCCATCGAAGAGACTCTGCATGACCATGACGATGAATGGATCGTCGGGGTTGTAGGGGATATACACATACTTGGTCCCCGGTACGACCTTGAGCGCCCACTCGAGGGCTTTATCTGCCCGGTTCACCACTTGGATACCGGTCACGTTCCCGCCGGGATTGGAGATACTCTGCACCACGCCTTCTTCTACCGGGTTGATGACCGGATCGAACACCACCGGGACGTCTGTTCCCTCCACGGCGGCTTGGGCGGCTTTGGTGGGCAAGGTCCCAATCGTGAAGATCAAATCCACATTCTGTTCGACCAGTCGTTTTGCCTCGGCATCGAATGCCGCCTGGTCGCCTCCGGTCACTTCTTCATTATAGACGTAGGTGATGTTCTGTCCTTCTTCATAGCCCAGTTCAGTCATCGAAGTTTTGAACCCCTCGTAGGCAGGCGCCAGCCACGCCAACTCCATGATCACCCCGACCGTGTAGGTCTTGGGTTTTGCTTCACCGCACCCGGCAAGGAACAGGCTGAGGACCAATAGAACGAGCAGAAATCGTTTTGCAAACATAATGGTTATCTCCTTTTGAATCAATGACCACGATATTTGGTATTGTAAAACCAAAGCGCCCGGCATAACCCTTAAAACAGTAAGCTAACAAACTCGTAAATCGCGCCGAACAATTTGAAAACCTCTTTTGTTGAATATCGCGCGCGGCTTGGACACGTTTACGAATGGTTTCGGAAGTTTCCCCTAACCTATCGCCGCGAAATACTATTCCATCGCAGGGATGATGGTTGCGGTCAACGACGGAACGGGATTACAATACCTGCTGACCGATCACCTCGGCTCAACCGTTGCAGTCACCAATTCAAGCGGCACTTTAACAAGTCAACAGCGATACCTTCCCTTCGGCGAAGAACGCGCCATCCCCAATTCTCCAATCCTTGCCACGGATTTCGGCTACACAGGTCAGCGTCTGCTGGATTCAGGCATGGGCGGGATCATGGATTACAAGGCGCGGTTTTACAGTCCTTATCTTAACCGCTTCTTGCAGCCGGATTCAATTATTCCCAATCTTGCGAATCCGCAAAGCTGGAATCGCTATGCTTATGTGTCGGGGAATCCAATTCGTTATAACGACCCCACAGGGCATATGCAGTGGGAAGATACATATGAGGAAAGCGATGGTGAGCCTGTAAATCTTTCTGGAGGAGGAAGCAATTCCTGTAATGGACCAAGCCCAAGTGTGGTTTGCCTAAATAATCAACCTACGCCTGAGGCGGATCTCAATTTCGAGTATAGTGATGATTTAACCTTTGATTTCGTCATTGGGCCATCTAGCGACGAATATATAGTGGAGTACTATGGAGACATCCCAACAGATGATATGTTAGGACCTAATGCATGTAGAGGTAAAAGAGGGAATCCTGTTGCTCCCGCGTTTTGTTTGATTAGTCTATTCACGAGTTTCCCCTCAATGGCAAATGCACAGAGAAATGATGAATCTAATTTTTGGATTCATATGAGTGTAGACTACAGCGAACTATATGGTTCAATATATGCAATACCTTCGCCAAAAATAGGTGAAAGAAGCAGGGCTTTTCGGGTAAAGTTGTGTCTCTCACAACCCAACCTACACGGAAAAGCCCATGCCCGAAATT
>JAJTXU010000064.1 GCA_021462845.1 Anaerolineales bacterium | reverse complement strand
ATTCTTAATGGAGACCTGCCCCGCCCTTGCGGACAGTTGATCCGCGCCGACGCCGAGCAGTTGCGAAGCCGTCTCGAAGATTTGATTCCGCGCGTCCACTGCGGCGAGATAGGCGGCGTTGCCAGCGATGAACGTCGTGCGGCTGGCGTGGACTCCCACATCCCAGGGCTTGATGTCTGTGTCGCTGTTCAACACCGTCACGTTTTCGATTCTCACGCCCAGCGTCTGCGCCACGATCTGCGCCAGAACCGTCTCAGACCCCTGACCGATCTCCGTTGAACCAGTGACCAGCGTGACGTGACCGAAGTCGTCCACTTTGACCGTCGCGCCACAGCCGTCACTGCGATAGATGCGCGCCCCGCCGCCGACGTTCAGCGTGGAGGCGAATCCGATTCCGCGCTTGAGGTGCGGCGGCAGATTTCCGTTGTTGCCTTGTTCCATCATGGCAGGTTTCTTCGATGAAGAGCTCGGCGCTTGTTGCGCGACGCTTCGATCCGCGCTGGAGGCGACGGCTTCGAGACATTCCTTCAACCCGCACGAGGTGATGACCAATCCCTGCGGCGTGGTGGAGTTGGGGACGTTCGCGTTCATGATGCGGAAGTCAACGGGGTCCATGTTCAACGCTTCGGCAAGACGATCCATGAGCGTCTCGATGAAGAACGTGGACTGCGGGTTGCCGTATCCGCGCATCGCGCCCGTGATGAGATTGTTGGTGTACACGCAGTCCGCCGTGAAGCGCGCGTGTGGAACTCGATACAACGAAGCGGTGGTTTCCATCATCACCAGCGGCGTGACCGTTCCCCACGAGATGTACGCGCCCACGTCCAACATGCACGACACATCCCTGAACGTGAGCGTTCCATCCGCTTTCGCGCCCGCCCGCACAGTGACCTCCGCTGGCTGGCGCGCGGGACCCGCCAAAAATTCCTCCTCGCGCGAGAACGCCACGCGCACGGGTTGACCCGTCTTGCGCGACATCAACGCCGCGATGGGTTCGTACGGGTAGATGTCCAACCCGCGCCCGAACGCGCCGCCGACGGCAGTCTGGATGATGCGGACGCTGCTCCCAGGAATGTCCAACGCTTCGGACAGATCGCGCTGTAACAAAAACGGGATCTGCGTTGTGCTCCACAAAGTCAGATGACCGCGATGATCGAATTGCGCTACGACCACGCTGGTTTCCATGCACACGTGCGAAACATACGGAAGCAGAAACTTCTCTTCCACCACAACCGCCGACTCGCTTTCGCCCTGAGCCAGATCGCCGTGCGAGTAGTTGTAACGCTGAAAAAGATTCGAGCCGTGTTCGGGATGAATCAACAACGCGCCTTCGCTCATCGCCTCGCGCGGAGAAAAGATATTCGGCAGAAGTTCGTAATCCGCTTCGATAAGCGATAACGCTTCTTCGGCGGTGTCGGCGTCGGCGGCGACCACGCCCGCAATTTCGTCGCGCAGGCTCCGCGCAATTTCCTTGAATGGACGATTATCCTTGCCGTAGCCGAAGCGATGCGGCGGGTTATCTTTCGGGGTCAACACGCATTTGACGCCGCGCAATTTTTCGGCGCGCGAGGTATCCAGGCGCGTGATCTTTGCGTGCGGGTAACGCGAATATAAAATGCGTCCGTGCAACATGCCTGGCAGGCGCACATCATGACCATACGTGGTCTTGCCTGTTGCCTTGTTCGGCGCGTCCAGTTTGGGCACGCGTTGACCGATGAGCGGCGCGTCCGTCATGATGTTCCCTCCGCAACGCTCATCACCGCCTCGACGATCTTTGCGTAGCCCGTGCATCGGCAGAGATTGCCCGCCAGCCACGCGCGCGCCTCGGCTTCGGTGGGATGCGGGTTTTCATCCAACAGCGCTTTGATGTTCATCACAAAACCTGGCGTGCAAAAGCCGCATTGGATTCCGCCCTTCTCGACCAGCGCGCGTTGAATGGGATGCAACTGCCCATCCTGCGCGACTCCCTCGACGGTAAGAATCTCCGCGCCGTTCCAATCCGCCGCGAGCATCATGCAGGATGTGACGGGCTGTCCATCCGCGATGACGGTGCACGCGCCGCAATCGCCCGAATCACAGCCGCGATGCGCGCCCATGAGTCCGAGTTCGTTTCGCAGGACGTCGAGCAAAGTTCGGCGGGCGTCAACATACAGTTCATGCGCGTCGCCATTGACGGTAAGTGTGATGAGCGTTTTCATAAGGCAACCGCCTGCAATCCTCTTCTGACCAAGACTTCGACCATCCGTTTGCGATACCATGCCGCGCTTCTCACGTCGCTGATGGGGGAACACGCTTCTGCGGATATTTTCGCGGCTTGGCGGATGCTCTCGTCTGTGAATGTTTGCCCCTCCAGCGACTCTTCCACGCTTCTTACCCGAAGTGGAGTTGGCGCGACCGCCCCAAGCACGATCCGCGCCTGTTGGCATTTGCCGCCCTGTTGTTGAATCCGCACAGCCGCGCCGACGATGGCAATGTCCATGAAGGCGCGCGGCGAATGTTTGAGATACGCCGTCTTCCCCTGCGGCGGCGGGACGATGATCTCTTTTAATAACTCGCCCTTTTGCAAGACTGACCTTCCAGGACCTGTAAAAAATTCGGCGAGCGGAATCTGCCGCTCACCTGAAAGACTGACGAGACAGGCGACCGCATCCAGCGCGATGAGAGGCGGGGCGAGGTCTGCGGATGGCGAGGCGTTGCACAAGTTCCCGCCCAGCGTCGCAAGACTGCGGATCTGTTCCGAAGCCATGAGTCCAGCCGCGCTGGCGAGAACAGGATACAAGTCGCGGATGAGAGGCGAGCGGGTTAAATCCCGAAGCGTGGTGAGAGCGCCGAGGCGCAATCCTTCATTTGAATCGAAGGACAGCGCGCGCAGTTCGGGAATGCGTTTGACGTTGAGGACGGCGGCGGGTTTGAGGATGTGGTTCTTCATCCTGAGCAGTAGATCGGTGCCGCCCGCGATGACCGCCGCGTTCCCGTTGCGTTCGGACAAGATCGAAAGAGCCTCGTTCAATGTGGCGGGGGTGAAATGATCGAATGAGTTCATGAATGGTTGTTAGAGAGCGAGAGCAGCATGTTTTCAGCCCGTTCATCCGCTTGCAGTTCATCTGTTAGTTGAGCAATGAAGTTTTCCACGAAGGCTTTTTTCTCGCGCAAGATTTCCTTCGCTCCGTCCGTGTTCAAAATGGAAGCTTGCTTGTCGCAAAAAGGCAGTTCGAAATCAATCAGCCTTTTTCGGAGTTCGTGAAAGAAGAAAGGAGATTGACGTTCCAGCCAATTGCTTGCCATGAATATTGACATCACGCCGATTTCATCGAGGGTGTCCGAATCTTTCAAGACCGCTTTGCTAAAATCCTGCTCGCGCGCGTCTTTATTGGAATGGTCGGATATCATTTCAAGCGTTTTGGTAATATCGCTTCTTTTCAGATGATGGCGTGAATTTTCCAGAAGCCATTTTTTCGCGATCTCCGCTCCTGCTGACGCATGATTTTCCCGTTTGCCCAGCCTGGCAATATCGTGCAAAATCGCAGCCAAACGCAACAGGACGACCTCATGGCCGGAGAGAGAGTGATTTTCGCGCCCCAAAATCTCTAAAGCGTAACCCTCGACACGCAGGGAGTGAAGAACTGCAAATTCCCAATCCTTTCTCCAGGGATGTTTGGTTTCAGAGTCATTGCGCCTGTCTTTAAGGTAAGTGACTAAGTATGCGCGGGCGTCATCAAGCAAGTTTTCTGGCATGGTTGTCTATCCGGAATTTTCCAGGGCGTCCTGCGGGTCTGCGAGCATTTTTCTCCGAGATTGAAAGCCCGCTTCCAACGCCTGTAAATTTTTTTCGCTTCCCTTTTTTGAAATTTGTTCGAGCGTTTGGACCATGCTTTCGTATGGAAGATCCAACACGGAAAACGCCGCGACGAAGCCCGCCATGACGATGTTCGCGGCGGCGGGCGAACCCAACTCGACGGCAATGGCGGTGGCGGGGTAATTCAACACGCGGATGTTCAGCCGTTCAAGATGCGCCGCGAGACTCTCGCGCAACCCTTCGGCGCTGTTGACGAAGACGCTCCCGCCGCGCCGCATAAAATCCAGGTTTTGCATGGCTTCGCCCGACTCCATCGCGATCATCACATCCGCCGAGCCGCGCTGGATGAGAGGCGCGTCGCTGCCGTTGATCTTGAGATGCGAGATGACCGAGCCGCCGCGCTGACTCATGCCGTGCGTTTCAGAGACGACCACGCCTTGCCCAAGCCGCAGGGCGGTTTGCGACAGCAGGCGCGTGAGGAAGACGATGCCCTGTCCGCCGATGCCCGTGATGATGACCTTGTGTTCGTTGGTGTCGGTTGAGTTCATGGTTTTATCATAAATGCGTAGGGCGCGTTCTCTTACGCGCCCGTTGGCGTTAGAGAACGCCAATTACGCGAAACTTTTATCCGACCATTTCCGCGATCTTCGGCACGATGAATCCCTTGTGACAGGCGTCAATGCACTGACCGCAGTCAACGCAAATGGAGTAATCAATGTCCACGCGGCTTCCGTCGGCGCGAAGAACCAACGCGGGGCATTCAAAGGCTTCAGTGCAAAAGCGGCATCCGTCGCATTCTTCTGTGATGATGACGGGGAGCGGATTCTCCAGGATCGGCTCCTTGTCGTATAAAACGCACGGACGATCCGCGATGACGACCGCCACGCCTCCGTTCGGAGATTGCGCGTGCGCCTGCGCCTCTTTCAGGATGTCGGCGAAGTCCTCCTGCTCATACGGGTCGGTCACTTTGAGGTATCCGACTCCGCAGGCGCGGACGAGATCGGGGATGGAAACTTTGCGCGGCGCTTCGGAACCGTCCGCCAGATAATCGTTAGCGGCGGTCGGCTGGAAGCCCGTCATGGCGGTGGTGTGATTATCGAGGATCAACAACACAAACCGCGCTCCCGTGTGGACGGCGTTGATCAGCGGCGGGATGCCCGAATGTAAAAAGGTCGAGTCGCCGATGGTCGCCATGATGACGCGCTCGTCGTTCGCGAGTCGGTTGGCTTGGAAGAATCCGTTCGCCATCGTGATCGAAGCGCCCATGTCTACGAACGTATCCACCGCGCGCAGGTTCGTCCCCAGCGTGTAACAGCCGATGTCGCCAGGGTAAATGGCGCGCGGACCAAACGTCCGCTTCATGGCGTAAAAAGCGGAACGATGCGAACAGCCAGGACAGAGGCGCGGCCGCCTCACGGGCAGTGAAAGCGTTTTGATCAGCGCGCTGAGTTCGCCGTCTTCGGGCGCAGCGTTGACCTGAACTCCCGCCTCGGTGAAAATTTTATGCAAGACCGAGAACATCACTTCGGGAGTCAGTTCGCCCGCGTTGGGAACCGCGCCGTCGAGGCGTCCCCTCACTTGTTTGCGGTCTGCGATCTGCAATTCGATGCACACATCGGGTTCTTCGAGGACGATCACGGTCTCGACCGACGCGCAGAAGTTTTCAATTAAAGATGATGGCAATGGAAACGGCGTCCCGATCTTGAGCATGGGAACGCGGACGCCCAACTCGGTCAATGCCTGACGGGCGGTCTGATACGCCACACCCGAGGCGATGATGCCGATGCCGCCTCCGCTCTCGGCGTATATCGTTTCGTTATATTTGGAATTGGAAAATTCGGCGGCGATGTCGCTCAATTTTTGGTTGAGTTCCACATGAAGTTTGAAGCGCAGTTTTGGCGTGGCAGTCCAATGGACTGGGTCTTTCTGAAATTTGACGGATGGGATTTTTTCATCGGGCGCGGATTCGTCCACCTCGTTCGGGCTGACAGCGTGACACAGACGCGTCGTCGGGCGCACGATCACGGGAATCTTGAACCGCTCAGAAAGTTCGAACGCATCCCTGATCATCTCCCGCGCCTCCGCAGGCGTGGATGGGTCGAACACGGGAACTTTGGCGGTAAGCGCCAGCAATCTTGAATCTTGTTCGGTTTGGGAGGAGTGCGGGCCGGGGTCGTCGGCGGGGATGATGACGAATCCGCCCTTGACGCCGGTGTATGCCGCGCTGAAGAGCGGGTCCGACGCGACATTCAATCCCACTTGCTTCATCGCCACGGCAGACCTCAACCCGGTCCAACTGGCGGCGAGAGCGACCTCGAACGCCACTTTTTCATTGACCGACCACTCCGTGTACACGTCACGGTTGAGCCGTTTCTTGTATTTGATGACCCCCGCGAGAATCTCTGAACTCGGCGTGCCGGGGTAGGCGGTCACCATGCGGCAGCCCTGTTCCACCATCCCCAATGCGATCGCTTCGTTTCCTGTGATCAGTTGAGAGGTCATGGGCAATTCACTCATCGAACACAAATACCGGCTCCTGATACAACCGGATCTTGTTCACCTTCAATCTCTGGCGGATGCTTTCATCCAGCCAGGCATTTTTTTCCTCGAGGGAGGACGAATCGCCAAACTTCTCAATCGGGATATTCAACCCCAACGCTCGCCCCGGGATGAGATGCCGGGTCACCCCCATGGGAATTTTGCTCCCGTTGAGGGCGATCTCAACCACGTCCGACGGCGCGTACGCGGGAAAGGCAATGACCGCCGAGAGGTTGGGATATTCCCCGATCAAAAGCGGCATGTTGATCGCCGCCGTGCGATGGACTTCCGCTTTCCCCCGATAGACCGAAACCAACTGGCAGAGCAGGTCCGCCTTATCGCAGATATCGCCCTCGCACAACACGGCGAATTGCGAGCCGTTGCGCATGATGATGCAGGCTTCGATGTCACGGTCGTTCAATCGTTGGATGGCGGTCGCATCCTCGATCGGTTGAATTGTAAATTCATCGATATCGGCAAGGTCTGCAAGCAGATGATCCGGAGATAAACCAACGATTATGTGGTTCCAAACGCTGAGGTCCACTGTTTCTTTGTCATACTCCACAATCTGGACCATGGCGTCTCGAAAGCCCATGGACTTCAGAGCCGTAACGCGAGTCGCCCCATCTAAAACAATATATTTCGATTGATATTCCGCCACAATGGGCGGATTGCGCAGGAAGCCATCCCGCGTGATCGAATCA
The DNA here is from genome assembly GCA_021462845.1 of Anaerolineales bacterium. GTDB lineage: Bacteria > Chloroflexota > Anaerolineae > Anaerolineales > Villigracilaceae > Defluviilinea. Next base: position 13,039 of record JAJTXU010000064.1, on the reverse strand, counting down.
ACGATCCGTTGCACGCGATATGGATCATCCTCTTCATGGAGCAATAATTTCTCAAGCGGCACAAACCGCAAGCGGATTTCAGAGGGTTCAAGAGTACGCATAACGCGCCAATCCTAAAATATCCATTCCTCCAACTTCGAAGTTGGAGGAATGGATAAGAGATTCCGCTCGTTAGAGCGCGACCTCGGGCAGTTCCTTCATGGAGGCTTCGATCTTTTCAGCGGGATATTCAAAACGCTGGAGGTTGCCCTTCATGTATTCATCGTAAGCCGCCAGGTCGAAGATGCCGTGCCCGGAGAGGTTGAAGGCGATCACCTTCTTCGTGCCTTCCGCTTTGCACTTCAACGCCTCATTGATCGCGGCGCGAATGGCATGAGACGATTCAGGCGCTGGGACGATTCCCTCCGCCTTCGCGAATATGGACGCGCCTTCGAACGTATCCAACTGATCGATGGCTACCGCTTCGACGTGACCGCTGTCTACCAGCGCGGAAACGTGAGGCGCCATGCCGTGATAGCGAAGTCCGCCCGCGTGGATGCCTTCCGGTACAAAGTTGTGACCGAGCGTGTGCATCTTGACGATGGGCGCCATCTGCGCGGTGTCGCCGTAGTCAAAAGCATATTTACCTTTGGTGAGCGTTGGGCAGGCGGCTGGCTCGACAGCGACAACGCGCGTCTTTGCGCCTTCGGTCAGGTTCTTGTGGATGAAGGGGAAGGTGAACCCGGCGAAGTTGCTCCCGCCGCCGACGCAGGCGATGACCGTATCCGGATATTCGCCAGCCATATCGAACTGCTTGATCGCTTCCAACCCGATGACAGTCTGGTGCATCAGCACCGGTCCAAGCACCGAGCCGAGGGAGTATTTGTACTTGCCATTAGAGGTCGCCGCCGCTTCCACCGCCTCCGAAATGGCAATTCCCAACGAGCCGGGGCTGTTGGGATCCTCCGCCAGCACTTTTTGTCCATACTGGGTTTTGTTCGATGGGCTGGGGGTGACCGTCGCGCCGAAGTTTTCCATGATGATGCGGCGATAGGGCTTCTGGTTGTAAGAAACCTTCACCATGTAGACATGGCATTCCAGATCGAAGAAGTTGCACGCCATAGACATCGCCGAACCCCACTGTCCCGCGCCGGTTTCCGTGGTGAAACCTTTGACGCCCTCCTCTTTCGCGTAAAACGCCTGGGCAATGGCGGTGTTAGGCTTGTGCGAACCGACAGGCGAAACCCCTTCATATTTATAGTAAATATGAGCCGGGGTGTCGAGCGCCTTCTCCAACCGTCGGGCGCGGTAGAGAGGCGAGGGTCGCCACAGTTTGTATATGTCGCGGACAGGCTCCGGGATTTCAATCCAGCGATCCATGCTGACCGCTTCCATGATGAATTTCATGGGGAATAAAACCGCCAGAAAGTCAGGCGTCACCGGCTCCTTAGTGCCGGGATGCAAGACCGCGTTCCAGGCGGTCTTTGCCGGGTCCACCGGCATATCCGGGTTGATGTTGTACCAAGCCTTGGGCATATCGGCTTCGGTGAGTACGTACTTATATTGGTCGCTCATGGTTGCTCCTCACTTTGTTTGATTTGAATTGTTGGAAGAAGGTTTTTTGATTTATTGTTCATCCATAACGCCTCTCCTATTCCTCTGCAAAACGCTCTACGTTGTTGCCTGATGTGCGGCAACTTGTGGTTACCATATATGAGGTCGATGTTCGTCTTGCGGCGCGAAAATAAAAACCCCTTGGCAGGGGAGGATGCAAATCGATTGCGAAAACAAAATATGGATAGCCAATCTGGAAAACAATATTCGATATAAAAATTTCCACCACTTCGAACCGGCGTGATATTGTTGAGATGCTGGCAACCTGCGCCAGCTCCCTGCATTTGGCAAGTACACCATTCAAAAACCGATCCTGCCGCGTACAAAACAGCCGCGCATCCACGCAGAACCTCCAAAACGACCGGATTTCATCGCCGTAAAACATATCTCACTTTTATTTATTAACGTCAATAAAGTGAGATATATTCAGTATAATGGATTCTTGGGATTTGTCAACTTAAAACGAACTTGAGCGGTTCGGCGGAAATTGTTTCGCCACCGGATCGGAACCGCAGGCTCTCGCATCTCGGTATCTACTCCTGGACTCGACTGCCTGCGCCCAACCAACGATTGATCCTGAAACAAAAAAGCGCGGCATCCGGCGATGTCCGCGCTTCTTAATGATCTCTTACCAAATTACGAATGCTGTCCCTTCCAAAACTCATCATCCGTCGCTTTGATCTCTTTCATTTCGCCCGTCACAATGAACACCGTTCGTTCGCAGATGTTCGTCACGCGGTCGGCGACGCGTTCGAGGTTGTGCGCCACCCACAACAGCCAGTTGGCGCGCTCGATGGTCTTGGGGTCTTGGATGATGAACATCATCAACTCGTGATAGACCTGATTGTAGAGCGCGTCCACTTCGTCATCCTGAATTGGGATGGACTTCGCCATTTCAACATCTTCGTTCACAAAAGCGGTCAACGCGCGGCGGAGCATGTCCGCGCCGATCTGCGCCATACGCGGCACGTCGATCAACGGCTTGAGCAGGGGTTGGTCTCCCATGCGGATGTTGATATTGGCGATGCCCTTGGCGTAATCGCCCATGCGCTCCAACTCAGAGATGATTTCCATTGTCGAAGCCAGTAAACGCAGGTCGCGCGCCATCGGTTGTTGCGTGGCGATGAGGACCATCAGTTTGTTTTCGATCTCAAAGCGCTTCTCGTTGATCCGTTGATCTTCCTGAAAAACCTTTTCCGACGCCTTCACATCGCGTTTCTTCAACGCCTCGACCGAATCGAGGATAGCTTGCTCCACCATCGAGCCAAGTTGAAGCACGTCTTCTTTGAGTTGTTGAATTTCATTCTCGAATGTTTTTCGGAGCATGGACGCCTCGTTGAATGTGGCTATTATACTGCCAGATTTCTCGCCTTCCCGTTAAACGGCGCAAGAGCCGGGGAGGAGACCCGGCTCTTGCGCGCTGAGGAGAGAATGAAACTATTTCCTGATCGTCGGTTGTCGCTTTGCGGACTCAACCCGCTGGCACAGGTAGGCGCTCCGCTTATGAGCTGTATCCATAATAATAACTACAATGAGCAATGAGGTTGCGACAACCAGAAATATTTCCATGCGCAAAGGATAGCACAGAGTCTCCCGGTTGTGCTTTGCAAGAGGTTTGCGGACGCAAAACAATTATGCAATGGTCAAATTAATGGAATCGAAAAGGCAAGCGCGCCTCTGCTCCGATTTCCCTCTGGGTGATAACACATTAACTGATGTTACGCAGTTGAAGTCGATTTGGCTTTCGTAATGCGACATTCATGTCGCTCTTGCGCAAGAATGGCTGGAAAAGCGAGACGCTTCGCAGTCTCGCGTTACGATCTCTACTGCGTAAGGTGAGATATTAAATGCCATCGCGTCAGTTCACAATGATTGACGTGCCACTTCCATTGCAATCAGTTGTACTGCCGCTTCGACAGACATATACAGAGACATAGTATGTTCCTCTATCTCGGAACATGTACAAAAACAATCCATTTTCCTGCCTAGGACCGAAAATGGTGACGCCCTCTTTTCGTATTTGCCAGAAGTAATCACAAGCTCCACAATCGAATCTTGTGCCATCTGCCGCTATAAAGTAAGAATCTCGAGCATCAAATCTAACTTCCAGCGGACGGTTCCCGCTTGTTTGGTTAGTAACTAAACTGACATGCATCCCAATCGATGAGACTGGTATTGGCGTAAACGTTTCGGTAAGCGATGATACAGGCGTGGACGTCTCAGAAAAAAACGGAGTGATTGCTTGTGTAACCGGCTGGGGAGTGAATGTTGGCGCAGTAGTATCTGTAGGCATGGTTATAGCCGTAGATATGGGAGGGGTTGGGGTAGGCCTCAATGAGGCAAGAATGCCTGCCAGTCCAATGAGCGCTACAACAATCGCCACAACTCCGGTGATGATCGCAACGATAATCTGCACGATTCCCGCGTTATCTTTCTTGTTGCCTGTAGAGTTATCACTTCCCTTATCCATAATCGCTCCTCCCGATTTCTTGTAAAACCAATCCGCTACTTTCTGGCATTGTATTTTCATCGGGATACTCTGTCAAGCAAATTTCCAAGGCGAAATGAAACGCTTTCTTAACCCTCTCGCAATCATTTCTGGGTAAAATCCTCCTACCTTCACTCATCTATCCGACATGGCAAAAGAATTCTCCTTCACCTGGCAATGGGACATCCAATCCTCCCCTGAGGCGATCTGGAAATACGCCGCGGACACCAACCGTTTCAACCGCGATACGGGTCAGCCGGAGGTGGAACTGCTCAGCAATGTCAAAGGGACGAAGCGGGCGCGGATGAAGATTCCCTTCATCCGCGTGGAGTGGGAGGAGGAGCCGTTCGAGTGGACGTATCCGTACTCGTTCGGCATTACCCGCCGCTACAGCAAAGGTCCGCTGGATGAGATGCGGACGAACGCCACGTTCGACCCGTTACCCGAAGGCGGGACGCGCATCACTTATCGTTCCACATTCATCACTCAAAATATTTTCGCGCAGATCGGCATCCCATTTGGGATCGGCGTCATCGCAAAGAACCGATTCGAAAAAGCGTTTCGCCGATATGATGAGGCTTTGCAAAAAAACGAAACGCCGACCGAGGCGCCGCATCAGCGCGCGTTAAGCTCGGGTGGGCGAAGCAGGCTGAAGGTCCAGAGTGAAGCGGTGGTGAAGCAGGGGACGAATCCCGAACTGTTGAAACGTCTCGAAGAATTTCTCGATCACGCCGACGAGCTGTCCATCCAGCGCATACGCCCGTACACGCTTGCCGACGCGTGGAAAACGAATCGCCGCGCCGTGCTTGAAATGTTTTTACGCGCCACACGCGCGGGCATCGTGGATATGTCGTGGGATCTGCTTTGCCCATCGTGCCGTGGCATCACTGAGGGTCACAGCAATCTCGCCGAGGTGCATGGCGATTCGCATTGCAACACATGCCAAATTGATTTTCGCGCGAACTTCGATCACAACATCGAAGTGGTCTTTCGCCCTAACGCGTCGGTGCGCCCTATTGATTACACTGCTGCGTTTTGCGTGGGAAGCCCGCAGATGCAGCCGCATGTGGTGATGTCGCAAAGTTTGTCGCCGCTGCGGTCGCTGCCTGTCAACGTGCAACTCGACCCGGGTCGTTACTCGATGCGCGCGCTGAACGTGAGCGGCTCTGCGTCTTTATTTGCGGATGCGGATGGGGCGTCGAAAACGGATTTGCGCGTGACTCAGTTCGGTTGGTCTTTCGACGAACACCGCGTCGCGCTTCATTCGACCCTCAACCTGATCAACGCTACCGAAGCCGACTCTACCTTTCAGCTTGAGCGCACTTCGTGGGGCGACCAAGCCGCCACTGCCGCCGACGTGACCGCCCTGCAAGTGTTCCGCGACTTGTTCGCCACCGAAGTGATCCGCCCCGGCGAGGAAATTTCCGTCGGCTCGATCACGTTGATGTTCACCGACCTGCGCGAGTCGACTCGTTTGTATCGTCAGATCGGCGACGCGCCGGCGTTCGGTCGTGTGCGCGAACATTTTCAAGTGTTGGAAGACGCCATCGCGGAAGAGGGCGGCGCGATCGTCAAAACGATGGGTGATTCGGTGATGGCGGCGTTCCGTCATCCCATTGCCGCGTTGCGCGCGATGTGGAAGGCGCAAGTGAAGATCATGGAACGCGGCGAGCCGATGCTTTGGCTCAAAGCGGGGATGCACAAAGGTCCGTGCATCGTGGTCAATCTAAATGATCGTTTGGATTATTTCGGCTCGACGGTGAACATCGCCGCGCGTCTGCCGGGCTTTTCACAAGGCGGAGAGTTGATCTTCACTGAAGAAATCTACAATGACCCCGATGTGCAGGAATTTCTCACACAAAAACTCAAGCCCGAAGCATTGAGCCGCTTTTCGAACAATGTGAAAGGATTCGACGAGCCGTTCACGATGTGGAAGTTGAGGGTTTGAGAGTTGGGTAGTTGGATGGTTTGGTGGTTGCTGGGGTTGAGAAGTGGGGAATCAGGGCAAGATGATTTTCCTTCTTCATTTTCCATCCAGCGTTTTGCCGATTTGCAGTGAAATGAAGGCGAAAAATATCATGGCGAAGGGGGCGATAGCCAGCAGGATCCATATTTGCTTCCATGTAATGATATGTTCGGCAATCGCGCGTTGAAAAAGATACAGCGAAAAAGGGATGGTGATCAGTGTCGCAGTCACTACGCCCGGACTGTACATGCGGAATCGAATCGTTGATCCAATGTGGGGAATGAAAGCATTGAAGAACATTATCGTTTGAATACCCAGCACGATTAAATATCCTATTAGGTTTTGCAAATATTCCACTCCCATATAGGTGACGAGAAAACCGCCGAGGGTCAGAAATGTCACGGCGATGACGAATTGGCGGGTCGAAATTTGCGGGTGGATTTTCAACGGCAATCGTTTCGTCCATGCTTCCATGAACGGCGCTTCTTCCATGTTGTGGAGCATGAAGAAGATCGGCACGAGCCATAACAGTTGGTCGAATGACAAGCTATCAAGAGGAAATCTCATCTTCGAGAACTCAACGATAAGACGTCGTTTCCTGACAAGCCGTTTTGCAATTTTTCAGAATTCAACGCCATCACTTTACTATTCGCAAAGAACGGGAAATCAAAATTCGTCTCATCGCCCGCCTTCTTACCGGGGATCGGCATCAGCCTCGCTGTGAGAGGTTTGTCGAGGCGCAACGCCAGCGCGGACAGGTCGAGCAGAAGCGGCACGAGTTGCTCGGCAGTCGTATCTCCGGGCAGGGGAATCGTATCGAGTCCCGTTCCGCACACAGCGGAGTAAAGCAACGCGTCTTTGATCGTGAGCGTCCCTTCGGCGGCGCGTTTCGCAAGGACTGAATCCTCCAGCACGGGTTGCATGAATCCGCTGAAGCCGGTGTGAGGGAAGTCGGCGCGGTCAATGGCTTCGGTGAGGATCGCGGCGGCGGCAAGCGAACCGTGTAATCCGATTTTTGAGATGCCCATTTTTTCCACCGCGTGCCCGAGTGAATGCGCGTCGTCGGGGAAGGGGGCGAGGGAGAAGTCAATGCCAAGAAATTTGCGAGAATTAGAGATTAGAGAATTTGAAATTTTGGCAAGTTTTTTTCCGTGTTTTTCGATCTCAGCAGTTAAATTATTTCTTCCCTCTTCGAGGGTCTTTGCATGTTCAAACGCATTGACAGCCAAGTCCGCGGACTCGGTTGCGAGCGCGAAGGCGGGCTTATCTTTGTCGTGATACGCGGCGGGGAAGAACGGCGCGCCCGCAGGGACATTCGCCAGCGCGGCGAATTGCAGGTTGGCGAATCCGTTCGCTTCGATCTGGGCGCATCTCACGATCACTTCCGCGCACGCGCAGATCGCGGCGAGGTCGAGTCCGCGCGTTTTGTCCGCCATCACGCCGCTGAAGAAAACATTTTTCGAGACGAAGATCGCGTCGGGGATCGCCTCATAACTGCGCGGAGATTCGGGCAACGCGGGTCCCACCGAAACATAACTGACGCCGTATCTTTCGGCGACCGCCGCAACCTGATTCGTCAACTCCATCAACTTGTTGACGCGTTCATCGCCCAGCAATTGCGGGAACGGAATCGTCGCCAACCGCACGGTCTGCACTTCGTAACCTGCGGTTTCGTATGCAGACTTGGCGTCCGCAAGAAACTTCCCCGCCTTATGCAGAATTTTTTCCTCGAGCGGATATTTGGGATTACAGAAATAAGTGATCGAACGGATTTTCATTTCATTCATCCATCGGTGGTCGAGTAGTCCTGAGCGAAGCGTAGCGGAGACGAAGGACGTATCGAGACCACCACGCCGTAAAGCAATCTTGTAACAAGAGTTTGTATGCGTACCTGTGGTCTCGATACGGGCTTCGCCCTACTCGACCACCGAGTTCATTATTTTCTCTGCCTCACCACCTCAAACATCAACACCGACCCCGCCACGCCCGCATTCAACGACTCGACATTCCCCGCCATCGGAATACTGATTCGCTCATTTGCCAATTTGCGCGCCTGCTCACTTGCGCCTTCCGCTTCACCGCCAACGATCAACGCCAGTGGTTGATGAAGATCAGTTTCCCAGCAAGATTTTCCATTCATATCCGCCAAATACATTTGCAGATTTGCCGATTTGCTCATTTGCTGATTTGCTGATTTGCCTATTTGCTCAATTTCCTCCCACCCCATCTCACGGATCGGTACGCGGAAATGCGCGCCCATGCCTGCCCGTAAAACTTTTGGCGCGAAGGCATCCGTCGTTTCAGGTGGAATCAACACAACCTGCACGCCCGTCGCCGCGGCAGAGCGGAGCAGTGTGCCGAGATTCCCAGGGTCGCGGATTTGGTCGAGGATCAAAACAAAATTCAGGGGATTAGTAACGCCGTTCTGAACTTGTCGAAGAATTGGTAATGGAGAGAATTGGAGAATTGCGAGGATGCCTTGCGGAGTTTCGGTTTCGCTGATGGACTTCATCAAGTCTGTTGAAATTTCCTCCGTCTCAATTCCTTTTGACTTGAGACTTGAGACTAGCGACTTGCCTCTCTCGCTCAACGACTCATCGTACAAAACAGTCTCCAGTCTCCAGTCTCCTTTAACTGCTTCCTCCACCAGCCTTACTCCCTCCACAACAAACATCCCTGCCTCGCGGCGTTCCTTCGCGCGTCCCATCAACGAGCGGACAAGTTTGATCTTCGAGTTTTGATTGGAAGTGATCATTTGCCTATTTGCTCATTTGCCCCACGATTTGACGAACACATCCACGCTGGATTGATCGAACAAAACCATTTTCACAACTTTGAGACTCGATGAATTGCTTTCAAAATATTTTTCAATCGCTGAAAAAATGATCCCCGCCGCGCGGTCTTTCGGGAAGCCGAAGATGCCTGTCGAAATTGCGGGCATGGCAATCGAAGAACAATGGAGTTCATCCGCCACGCGCAGTGAGCCTGTCACGGCTTCGGATAATTTCTTGTCCTCGTCACCGTCTCCCCACACGGGACCAACAGCATGGATGACGAATTTCGCGGGGAGGAGTCCGCCTGAGGTCCACGCGGGATGCGAGTGTGAGACAGGTCCGCGCTGGAGAACCCAGTCGTCCGATTCGGATTGAATCGCGGCTCCGCCTTTGTTCGAGATCGCCCACGCGACTCCGCCTCCGTGTTGGAGATTTTCATTCGCCGCGTTGACGATGGCATCTACGTTTTCGGTTGTGATGTCGCCTTGCGCGATCTGGATCGTTTGACCTGTGGGAAGAACGCGCTCGACCAAAACGGTGTTCATGCAAATATTTTACCCCGTTCTCTCACCATAAATATTAGACTCTATCGGAAATAAAATTGGGACGCAGATGAACGCTGACTCACGCTGATTCAAAAAATATCTGCGTTTTTCTGCGTTCATCAGCGTCCAAAACGGATTTTTGGCTTATTATCGATAAAGCCTATTATTCGCGTCACTTGTCCTGAGTGTGTCGAAGGGTTTGCCCATTCGCGTAATTCGCGTTAAAAAAATTGGTCGGGATATTCTCCCGACCAAAAATTTATTTCGCTGTCGCAACCACTGCGGCGAATGCCTGCGGGTCGCGGACTGCCATGTCTGACAACATCTTGCGGTTGAGCTCGATGTTTGCCTTCTTCAACATCGCCACCAACTTGCTGTACGTGGTTCCGTTGAGGCGAGCCGCGGCGTTGATGCGGGCGATCCACAACTTGCGCAGGTCGCGCTTGCGCACGCGGCGATCACGGGTCGCGTACCACAGGCTTTTGAGCATCGCCTCGTTGGCTCGCTTGAACAGACGGTTCTTCGCGCCGCGCTGTCCCTTCGTGATCTTCAAAATCTTCTTATGACGTTTGTGCCCCTGAGGTCCGCCTTTAACTCTCATGTTCTACTCTCCTGCAAACTCGCGGGCGTCGTCACGCTATCAGCGTGACAGTTGCATACACCCGAAAGCCGCAACTAAAAAATTTGGATACGCTTGTGCGGCAAAATTAATTTTGCCTACATATTCGGCGCAAGACGCTTGATGCGCTTGATGATCTTGCGACCCTTCACATCTTGCATCTCACTCAACTGCGCCTTCGTGCGCTTCGACGTGTTTCGACGCAAGTGGCTCTTGCCGCCTTTGGTGCGCACAAGTTTGCCCGAACCCGTCAGACGAAAACGCTTCGACGTTGCCTTGTGGGTCTTGAGTTTCAACTTACCTTTAGCCTTTGCTTTGCGAGGCATTCGCTTTATCTCCTTTCAGAATTTTTGCAATAAAAACCGCGGGACTGGACTTTCTCGCCCGCGGACTTTCACAATCTTTGGGACTTACCTGTAGTGACGACTTTAGTCGTCGGATTAGGCTGACGCTTCTTTCTCGACGGGAGCCTGTTCCGCCTTCTCTTTCTTTTTCGCGCCGCCTTTAGAGGGAGCCAGCACCACGAGCATCGTTCGCCCTTCCATTTGAGGCGCCGCCTCCACCACGCTGACGTCCGCGAGAGCCGCGGCGATCTCTTTCAGGTCTTCGAGCGCGATCTCGGGATAATCCATCTCGCGCCCACGGAACTTGATCGTCACGCGGACTTTGTTGCCGTGCAACAGCCAGCGGCGAGCATCGTCCACTTTGAAACCGCGATGCGCTTCATTGGTCTTGGGGCGCAAACGAATCTCCTTGACCTCGATCTTCGTCTGCGATTTCTTCGCCTCGCGTTCCTTCTTGGCGCGCTCATAAATGAACTTGCCAAAATCCATCACACGGCAAACGGGGGGAGTGGCGTTGGGCGAAACTTCAACGACATCCATTTCGGCATCGCGGGCGATCTGCAATGCCTGCTTCATCGAAACCACCCCAACATTTTCACCGTTAGGACCGATCAAACGGACTTCGGGAACCCGAATGCCTTCATTAACTCGAAATTCTGCGGCGCTGATATGCTCTCCTATTTACACGACAAATCCAGCCATCGGCTGGGTTAAAGTGGGCGAATGATACCACGCCCGTCGGGGAATCGTCAATAAAATGACTCTTGTTTACCGCTCTGCCGCTCACTTCAACATCGGCATTTTGATGCCGTGACGTTTCGCCGCCTCGACCGCGATCTCATAGCCCGCGTCAGCATGTCTCACCACGCCCATGCCGGGGTCGGTCGTTAGCACACGCTCCAACCTGCGAGCCGCTTCGGGAGTCCCATCCGCAACAATGACCTGCCCCGCGTGCTGTGAATATCCCATGCCCACGCCGCCGCCATGATGGAACGAGACCCACGTCGCGCCGCCGACCGCGTTAATCAGCGCGTTGAGGATCGCCCAATCTGAGATCGCGTCCGAGCCGTCTTTCATTGACTCTGTTTCACGATTCGGCGAAGCGACCGAACCCGAATCCAAATGATCGCGTCCGATCACGATGGGCGCTTTCACTTTGCCAGTCGCAACGAGTTCGTTGAATTTCAATCCCGCCTTCACACGCTCGCCGTAACCAAGCCAGCAGATGCGCGACGGCAATCCCTGAAACGGAACTTTCTCGCGCGCCATCTTCAACCAGCGATGCAGATGCGCGTCTTCAGGGAACAACTCCATGATGGCTTGGTCGGTCGCGTAAATATCCTCTTTATCTCCAGACAATGCCACCCATCGAAACGGTCCCTTGCCCTCACAAAACAACGGACGAATATACGCGGGAACGAATCCAGGAAATTCAAACGCATCGCTCACGCCGTTGTTGAACGCCTGTTGCCTCAAATTATTTCCATAATCAAATACTTCTGACCCCGCGCGTTGAAATGCCAGCATCGCCTGAACATGTTTCGACATTGAATCCATCGCCATCTTTTTATATTTTTCTGGATTCGATTTCCGCAACTCATCCGCCGCCGCCACGCTTAACCCAGAGGGGACGTAAAACAACGCCTCATGCGCCGACGTTTGGTCTGTCACCACATCGGGAACGACTCCACGCTTCGACAGTTCGTCGTACACATCTGCCGCGTTGCCGATCAAGCCAATCGAGCGCGGCGTTTTTGCTTTTACGTTTTCCTCCACCAGACTCATCGCTTCTTCAAGCGTATCCACGACCATATCCACATACCCGATGGCTCGTCTTCTTTCCGCGCGTTCTTTATCCACTTCAACGATCAATCCCACGCCTTCGTTCATCGTGATCGAAAGCGGCTGCGCTCCGCCCATGCCACCGAGGCCGGCGGTTAACACAAATTTTCCTTTGAGCGAATCCCAGCCTTTGAGTTTCGCCAACGCGCCGAAGGTTTCGTATGTGCCTTGCAAGATTCCCTGCGTGCCGATGTATATCCACGAGCCAGCGGTCATCTGCCCGTACATGATGAGTCCTTTTTTGGCTAACTCATCGAAGTATTCCCACGTCGCCCAATGCGGGACGATGTTCGAATTGGCGATCAATACTTTCGGCGCGTCTTTGTGACTCTTGAACACGACCACCGGCTTGCCCGATTGCACGAGAAGCGTTTCGTCTTCTTCGAGGTTCTTCAACGAGTCGAGGATCGCTTCGAACGATTCCCAATCGCGCGCGGCTTTCCCTCGTCCGCCGTAGACGACGAGCTCGTCGGGCTTTTCGGCAACCTCCGGGTCGAGGTTGTTTTGGATCATGCGATAGGCGGCTTCGCTGAGCCAGTTCTTGCAGGTGAGATCAATGCCGCGCGGGGCGCGGACAGTTCGAGGTCCGGACATGATGCGTCTCCTTATCGAAATAAAATTCCTCGCGGCAATTATAGCCGAGAGGAATTCGCAGTCCAACAACATTGCCCATTCAAATAAAAAGAGGATGCCGAACGCATGGCATCCTCTTTTTAAGTAAAACGAAGTCGATTAGCGTTTGAACAAAGGCAATAACTTCATGATTTCCGTCATATCGCCCTCCACCTTGGCTTTGCCCATCATGAATGCCTTGGCAGGGTCGAGTTTTCCCTCCGCCACAGCCAGAATGTCGTCCGTATCGGCGGTG
>JAJTXU010000063.1 GCA_021462845.1 Anaerolineales bacterium | reverse complement strand
AAGCATGACTCTCCAACAAATCATCATCGAAATTCCAGACAAGGTGCTTCTTGCCGAAAAGACAGACGCCGAATCGTTTGGGCGTGAAATCCGCATGTTAGCGGCTGTCAAGTTATATGAGATGGGCAGGCTTTCCTCTGGGCGGGCTTCTGAACTTGCGGGAATGTCCAGAGTGGAGTTTTTACTCAACCTAACCCGCTATAAGGTTTTTCCTTTTACGGCAGAATTGGACGAACTAGAAAACGCTCATGGGTAAAACCATCAGCAATATGCCTCATAGCAATTATCTCAGAACCGCAGGGCTACACCTGCCCTGGCGGGCGGCGCCAGGGAAGCCGCTTGCTCAGCCCATGGAAGCCCTTCGGGCTGATGATCAAGTCGGCTTCCAGCCGACTTCCACGAACTGAGGCAGGGATTTATCCCGCCGAACAGCGTTAAACATCATTCACATTTTTATAGGGGCGCAACATCCTCGCAATCTGAAACCCCTCCCCCATTTTCCCGTAGACATTCATAACCCAAGAGGAGAAATCCATGCCCAATATTCTCGAAGCGCAAAATCTGGTCAAAAATTACGACAGCTTCACCGCCGTGAAGGGAATTTCCTTCGACATCAAAGAAGGCGAGATATTCAGCCTGCTCGGTCCGAACGGCGCGGGGAAGACGACGACCATCTCGATGCTCTCCACGTTGTACACGCCCACCTCAGGCGACGCGACCATCGGCGGACATTCGATCACGAAAGAGCCGATGGCGGTCAAGGGAGTGATCGGCGTGGTTCCGCAGGAGATCGCGCTCTACGAGGACCTCACCGCAAAAGAGAATCTCGTCTTCTGGGGGCAGATGTACGGGCTGAGCGGCAAGTCGCTCAACAGCCGCGTGGATGAAGTGTTGGAACAGATCGGCTTGACCGATAAAGCGAAGAACCGAGTCAAAACGTATTCGGGCGGGATGAAACGCCGCGTCAACATCGGAGTGGGATTGCTCCACAAACCGCGCCTGCTCTTCATGGACGAGCCAACCGTCGGCATTGATCCGCAGTCGCGCCGCGCGATCCTCGATACGGTCAAAGACCTCAACAAGCAGGGCATGACCGTCCTCTACACCACGCATTACATGGAAGAAGCCGCTGAACTTTCGAACCGCGTCGGCATCATTGACCACGGCGAACTCATCGCGCTTGGCACGCAGGATGAACTCACCAAACAAGTCGGCGAAACTGAAACGCTCATCCTGCACATCGGCGAGAACGAAGACCCCGACGCGCTTGCCAAAGCCGTGAGCGCAGTCGAGGGCGTGCAAAAAGCGGACGTGACGGACAACGAAGTCAGCGTCATCACAGCGGATGCGAAGGACATTCTCGCGGCGGTCGTTACCAAAGCCAACGAACGCGGCATAAAAATCCGCTCGATGGATATCCGCGAGCCGAATCTCGAAGCGGTGTTTTTGCATCTGACGGGGAGAGCGTTAAGAGATTAGCAAGTGGAAAGTGGAAAGTAGGATTTGATCCACTCGCCACTTTCTACTTTCCAACCACCGCGCATTACACAAAGAGACTCACATGACCAAACTCCTCCTCATCGGCATCAAAGACCTCAAACTCATGTTCCGCGACCGCGCGGCGTTGATTCTGATTCTGCTCGCTCCGTTCCTGCTCACGCTCGGCATGGGACTCGTCACTGGGCGGTTCAGCGGAAACAGCGGCAGCGGCATTTCAGACATCCCGATCGTGATCGTCAACCTCGATAACGATTCGTTGGGCGACGCGCTCGTGAACGTCTTCAACTCGGACGATCTGGCTGAATTGGTCGAACCAACTCTCAGCGAAGACTCCGAAGCGGCGCGTCGGCTCGTGGATGAAGATGAAGTCGCCGCGGCGATCATCATTCCAAAAGGATTCACGCAAAGCGTCATCCCGCAAAATGGAAACAACGCCGCCAACGAAGAAGTCAAGATCGAATTTTATTCAAACCCATCGCGTCCCACCAGCGCGGGCATCATCAAAGCCATTCTGGACGGATTCATGGCGCGCCTCGATGAAATGCAATTGAGCGGCATGACTTCGATCTCACAACTTATCGTCAGCGGAAGGCTGTCGCCGCAAGATGCGAATCAAGCGGGCGAAGAGATGGGCGCGCGTTTACAACAAGCGGGCAATCTCAGCGAAGCGACCGCGATCAAATTGAACACGTCCACGAGCGAGGGCGAGGCGGTTGAGTTCGACTTGCTTTCGTATTTCGCGCCTGGCATGGCATTGATGTTCCTAATGTACACCGTCAGTTATGGCGGGCGTTCGATCCTCGCCGAAAAAGCGGAGGGCACACTGCCGCGCCTGCTCATCTCGCCGACCAACTCACTGCAAGTGTTGGGCGGCAAAGTCTTCGGCATCTTTCTCACGGGCGCGGCGCAAATGTTGATCCTCATCGGCGCGTCGTCGTTATTGTTTCGATTGCAATGGGGCGATCCGCTCGGCGTCCTTCTGCTCGTCCTTGCCGCCGTCTTCGGCGCGACAGGCTGGGGTCTGTTGATCACCGCGCTCGCTCGCACGCCCGCGCAAATCGGCAGCGTCGGCGCCGCCGTGATGTTGATCTTCGCGATGCTCGGCGGAAGTTTCGTCTCATTGGATAACCTGCCCGCCTATGTGCAGACGATTGGCAAGATCACGCCGAACGCCTGGGCGATGGATGGATTCACCACGCTCGCCCTCGGCGGGACGCTCTCGGCTCTTTCCACGCCTCTGCTTGCTCTGCTGACGATGGGTATTCTCCTCTTCCTCGTCTCCGCCCTGCTGTTCGGCAAAAAGAATTTGGTGCAGAAATGACGGTTCACCACGAAGGACACGAAGAACACAAAGGTTGGTTGAGCGATGATTGTGATTCTTTGCTTAAGACTTTCACGAAAGACGGTCGAGAAGAAAGTGCCACCTTGCGCTGCGCATTAAACCTTCGTGACCGTTGTGTACTTTGTGGTTAATGGAGTTGAACTACATGAAAAAGATATTCGCCATTGCATGGAAAGATGCCATCGTCCGCTTTGCCAGCCCGTCTGAGTGGCTGTTCTTCATCGTTCTGCCGCTCGTCTTCACGTTCATCTTCGCGGGCGGAGTTCCCACGGGCGACGAAGATAACCGCGTCCGCTTGGTGGTTGTGGATGAAGCGCAGACTGAAATTTCACGACAACTGATCGAAGAATTAGAGAATTCAACTTCGGTCAGACCCGACGTGTTGTCGCTGAAAGAAGCGGAAGATGAATTTGATTCCCGCCGTGTGAGCGCGCTGTTGATCATCCCCGCAGGCTTGGATGTCGAGTCGATTCAAAACGGAACGGCGCAATTGGATTTCCGCCAACTGCCCAACGATATAGACGCTTCGATCGCGGAACGCGCCGTGCAAACCGCGATCCGACGGGTGACCAGCGTCGTCAGCGCGGCGATCTTCGCAGTGGATGAGGCGAAGGCGCGCGGCACATTCGAATCGGCGGAGGCGGAACAGGCGTATTTCAATCAATCGCTGGAACTCGCCAAATCCTTGCAGGAAGACGCGCCTGAACGCGTGACCACTATTCAAGGCAACACGCCCGATGATTTCGATTATGACCCGCAAGCCAATGTTTCGGCGGGACAATTGATCACGTGGGTTTTTATTCCGCTCTTCGGCATCTCCGCGCTGTTTGCCTATGAACGTCAACAAGGGACACTGCGCCGCATCCTCACCTCTCCAACCAGCAAAGCAACCCTCTTGCTCGGCACGATCTCTGGTCAGGTGGCGATGGCGTTAATCCAGATGACGCTGTTGGTCTTGTTCGCCTACTTTGCGTTCAAACTGAATTGGGGGAATCCGCTGGCGGTTTTCCTTATCCTTGCCTGCTCCGCGCTTGCGGCGGCGGCGATCGGGACTGCGATGGGAACCCTCATCAAGTCTGAGGGGCAGGCAGTGGGATTAAGCATCATGGCTGGGATGTTGATGGGCATGTTGGGCGGATGCTGGTTCCCGCTGGAGTTGTTCCCGCCTTTCATGCAAAAGGTCGCGATGATCTTCCCCACCTACTGGTCAATGCAAGGCTTGCTCGATCTATTGCTGCGCGGCGGAGGCGTTGTGGATATTCTCCCCGAAGCGGGAGTCCTGCTTGCGTTTGCAGTGATCTTCTTCAGCGTGGGTATTTGGCGATTCAGATATGAGTGAGGTTCAAAATTGGAATTCTACGGCTCATATTGATTCTCTGCGGATACACCTCTTTTCTGTGCTTGGGTGTGCTGGAACGATCTTCCAGGCTTTTCTCTCCTTGCTGGTGGTCATAACGCGCCAGCCAACGAACTACCCAGCGACGAGACTTTTTCAAACAACGAGAAATTTCTGCTTTCGATAAACCTTCTTGCCAATACAAACGCACGGCTTCTTTGCGCAAGGCAATCTTTGAGTTCATTTCTACTCCTCTTTACTTCAAGGGTAGAATAGGTAACCCAGGTCGTTGCACTTTTGGGCATTAGGAATGAACCCTACCTCATTGCACTTTTGCTGTTACACAGGTCGTTGCACCTCACAATTACCAATTACTATTTACCCACCTCAATTCTCAATTCCCTACTTCTCCACCATCCCACCCCCCACCTTCCACACCTCCGCCCGCTCCACAAACTCAGGCGCGAACAATTTCAAGTCAGTCGTCGTAAACAACACCTGCTCGCTCTCGCCGACATATTTCAACAGATCGGCGCGGCGTTGCAAGTCCAACTCTGCCATCACCTCATCAAGCAAAATGACGGGCCATTCGCCTGTGCGTTCTTTCATCCAATTCACCTCGGCGAGTTTGAGCGCGAGCAACGCGGTGCGCACTTGTCCACGCGAACCGTAATTGCCGAGATCAATTCCATTGGCGAAGAAGCGCAACTCATCGCGATGCGGACCGATCGTCGTCACGCCGCGCGCGATCTCGTCACTGCGAAGTTCGCGCAATCGTTCACGGAATCCGTTTTCAATTTCGCTCAACTTCAACCCCGAACGGTCAACGACGGTTTCTATTTTCAAGCCCATCTGTCCATTCGGTTGCGGAAGCGGATCGTACGCGGGTTCGTAGGAGAGGCGCAGAGTCTCAGTTCCGTGAGTCAGCTCGAAATGGATGCGCGAAGCGAGTGTCTGAATCTGCTGGACGGCTTCGATGCGCCACAAAATGATCTGCGATCCGAGGCGCGCCAACGCTTCATCCCAGACTTCGAGTTGGTCGCTATTGCCCCCGCGTTCACTCAACGTTTTGAGCAGCGCGTTCCGCTGTGTGACGACTTGCCCATATTCGCCGAGCGCGCGCGCATACGCAGGCGTGGATTGCGCCAGCGCGAGATTCAAATATCGGCGGCGTTCTTCGGGCGCGCCTTCGATGATCTGCGACATTTGCGGCACGAAGACAACCGCGTTGAATTGACCGATGACATCGTTGATGGGTTTCTTCACGCCGTCGAGCAACACTTCCTTGCGAAGTCGCTGACCGTTCAACACGCCGACAGGCTCGAGGATGAGCCGCGCTTCGATGCGATGTTTGCGAACGCCGCGTTGATATTCCGCGATGAGACGCGCGACGGCGGGAGAATCTTTTTTATCGGCTTCGATGAAGTTGATGAGTTGACGGTCTGTGTTCGTTTGAAAAGATGTGAATGCCGCGAGAAAATAAATGGCTTCGAGCACGGTCGTCTTGCCCTGCGCGTTCGCGCCTGTAAGCAAAACAGGTCGTTGCGGGAAATCTAAATCAAGCCGTGTGAATTTGCGGAAGTTAGTGAGGGAGAGGTGGCGGAGGCGCATGGGGAGAGATCAGAGAATTAGAGGAATAGAGAATTGGAGATTAGAGACTGGAGATTATTGCGTACTGTGTACGCGTGTTCCATGTCTACCTGTTTACTTGTGTACCTGTGTACGTGTGTACGTGTTTACTTGTTTCCGTGTCTACCTGTTTACCTGTCTACCTGCCCGTCCTCACACTTCCTGCTCCGCGTCCACTTCCTGCTTCGGCTGCCAAACGCGGGTGGCGCGTTCGGTGAAGAGGACACCATTCAAGTGGTCGATCTCATGCTGAAAGATGCGCGCCAGCCAGCCCTTGGCTTTGATCTTCATCGGTTTGCCGTGACGGTTCATCGCTTTCACATGAACCTCCGCGTGACGCTCCACCTCGCCCACCAAGCCGGGGATCGAGAGACATCCCTCCACGCCAATAGACATCTCTTCTGAGGCTTTCACGATCTCGGGGTTGATCACCGCCCACACTTTTTTCGGCGCGTCTTCTTTTTCCTCATCTTCGGGTTTCTCAAAATATTCGATGACGACGATCCGTTCCAACAACCCGATCTGCGGCGCGGCAAGACCCACGCCCGGCGCCTCGCGCATGGTTTCCACCATGTCGTTTAGCAACGTTTGCAAATCCTTATCGAATTTTGTCACGGCATGAGCCTTGCGTTTCAACACGGGGTCGGGCAATGTAACGATATTACGCAGAGCCATTATTCTGATTCCTCTTGTTATCTTCTTCTCGTTTGAATTCTTCCGAACTCTTATGATACGTGGCAAGCCACTCCGCCATGCGTTCGCGTTCCGCGGCGACAGCGGCTTGATTTTTCTTCACCACGCGCGCGTCGCGGCGGCGGTCGATATCCGATTGCACGCTGGCGGGGTCGAGCACGTCTTCAAAGATGAGTTTGTTTCCGCCCACGGTGATGTATACATGACCGAAGTTGAAAATATTTCCCAAGAGTCCGCGTCGTTCATATTTTGTGCCGAGGATGTTTTCAAGTTGGGCGGCATTACGCGATTCGGTGCCGAAGGGTTTACGATCGATGTCGATGATCTGGTCGCCGGTGACTTCGAACGTGTCGTTGCTCCAGTCCATGAGTTTATACCAAAACCAGCCCGCCAGCAGGAACATGGCGCCGAGGCTGAACAAAGCGAAGATATCGATCGAGAGCCCGCCTGCCAGCGAGATGAAAACATCTTCCGGTGAAATCAATAACTGATACAACCGCAGGAAGAAGAAAATAAACACGCCAATGAACCCCACAATGGGAAGCCACGCATCCAACACCAGCACCACCCAATGCTTTCGATAGATCACTCCTTCGCCGGTTTCGTAACGGAGCTTAAGAGTATTCGCCCCGAGCAATTTCAACCACTTTGCGCCGCGCGGTTGGGGGACGGACGATGTCGGCTGGTTTGAATCAGCCGCAGGTCGGGCAGGAATCGGGATCCCCAGTCGTTTGCGGATGGCATCCTTCATCGCCTCTTTTTCTGTGGCGCTCGCCTGCTCCTTCGTCCTTTGCCAGTATTCCTCCACCATCTTCGCCGCCTGGTTCGGATGATTCACCAGCGCGAAATCGATCCTGCCAACGTACGTGCGCACGATCACATTTCCGTAATCGAGCCAGCGCCCGAATTGATTCGCCTCCACGCCCAAGGAAACGATCATCGAAAGCGGCGCTTCCTGCCGGCTATCCAAAAGACCGATCACCTTTTCAAGCCAGACCACGCGCTGGTTCGTGACCACGTAATAATCGTTGCTCCAGTCGAGGATGATCCAACCCAGCCACAGGGCGAACGCAAAAAACGACAACAACGCCGCAAGCCAGACGATGGTATGCGGCAAAATAAAAAAATACGCGTATGTAAAAAACACAGGGACGAGAAACAGCGCAAGAGGGCGCAGGATTTTCGGATACATGGCAAGCACATGCTTGCGCGCCAGAAAATATACCACCTCATCGGGTCTCAACCACTTGAAGCGCAACTGCCGCGCCAGTTGACGGCTTCGCACCGCGATCTCAAGATTGCTCCGCAGTTTTGGGTGTTCCTTGAACAATTTGTCGAAATCGCTTTTCGACAGCACAAGCAACGAAGTATCCTCCAACGCCGTCACGGTGGCAGAACGTCGTCGGTTTCCCATGATCCCCATCTCGCCGAAATAATCGTTCCTCACCAGCAGCGCAAGTTGCGTCTCTTTACCGTCAAGTTTTCGCACCACGCGCACCTTGCCCCCAAAGATCATATAAAAACCTTCTGCCGTCCCGTCCTGCTTGAACACGATCTCACCTTTTGCCACCTGCATCTCATCCATTTCCTCCGCGATGGATGCAAACTCATCCTCCTCCAACCCGAAAAATAGGTGGATCTTTTTAAGAAATGCGATACGGGCAGATCGTTCGATGCTCACGGCTTGATTCTATCAAATTTTATGGATGAAAACCGCCCCGCCTCATTCCGACTTTCAACTTGCCTCGCCCGTGGACGCCTTACTCCACCCCCCGTGATAAAATCCGCCGCATGAAAAAATGGCATTTCTGGCTCGGCGTGTTCATCAGCATCCTCTTCATCTGGCTCGCCCTGCGCGGCTTGCAACTGAATGAGTTTTGGAGCGCGGTTCAAAAAGCGAACTATGTTTGGTTGATTCCCGGCATCGGCGTGTACTTCGTGGGCGTGTGGGTGCGGGCGTGGAGGTGGCATTACCTCCTCAAACCCATCAAAGAAATCCCCACCAAAACCATGTTCCCCATCACAACCATCGGCTACATGGGCAATAATATTTATCCCGCGCGCGCGGGCGAAGTATTACGCGCGGTGATCCTCAAACGCAAAGAGGGCGTGTCGGTTTCCGCGTCGCTTGCCACGATCATTGTGGAAAGAATTTTCGACGGCGTGGTGATGCTGGCATTCGTCTTCGTCAATTTACCTGAGTTGGCAAAACTAACCAGCGCCTCGGGCTTTGTCGGCAACATTCAACAAGTGGCTGTGATCGGCACGGGCGTGTTCATCGGCGCGCTGGTCATTTTCCTTGTGGCGGCAATGTTCCCGCAGATGACAGCAAGGATCGGGCTATGGTTCATTTACCGCCTCACGCCAAAGAGATTGCACGAACGCATCATCAATCTGATGAACAAATTTCTCGATGGTCTCGCCTCCCTCCGCTTGCCGTGGAATGTGTTGATGGTCTTTTTCACCTCGGTCATCATCTGGCTGTTGGAAACGGGAAAATACTGGTTCGTGATGCACGCCTTCGATTTCACGGTCTCGTTCTTCGCGCTGATGCTGATGAATGGAATTGTGAATCTTGCCACGACCATCCCCTCCGCGCCGGGCTACATCGGCACCTTCGACGCGCCCGGCATCGCCGTCCTCACCGCCTACGGCGTGGATCAAGCCACGGCGGCAGGCTACACACTCACTTTGCATGTCGCGTTGTGGCTTCCCATCACATTGCTAGGCGCGTACTTTCTGGCAAAAGAGGGAATCCACTGGAGCGATTCGCTCCGGGCTGAAACGGAAAAGTTGTGAATTGTATCTTTTCGGTGAGTTATACTTGGAAATACTCAGTCGAGAACCGAGAAATAAGGCAAGGAAATGGCGCAACCAGACCTCCACAGCCGAAAACGATTGAAGGTGTTGATCGCTGACGACGTCCAAGAGACGCGGCGCAATACCCGTCTGATGCTTGCCACGATTGACGATGTCGAGGTGGTCGCCATCGCGTCGAACGGCTTGCAGGCGGTTCAATTCGCCAAGGAACATCGCCCCGACGTTGTCCTGCTCGACATCAACATGCCCGAAATGGATGGGCTGACCGCCTATCGGGAAATCGCAAAGGTATATCCCGCAACGGGTTGCATCATCATCTCGGCGGAAAAAGACGCGGCGACCTTCCGCACGGCGATCTCGGTCGGCGTGCAAGAATATCTCGTCAAGCCGTTTACCGGGGATGAACTCGAAGAAGCCATCAACAAAGTGCGCGCGCGCGTGGAGCAGGCGCAACAAAGGATCATGCAGGATACGCAGGTCCGCAAACAGCGCGAGGTCTTTCTCGTTCAACTGGCAACCGAATACGCCAAAACGCGCCGCACAGACGATCAGGCAATGGAAGTGTTCGAGCAGTTGGCGATGAACCCGCAGTGTGAAGCGCGCTGGCTGCAAACGCTTGCCATGATCTACGTGGTGCGGCAAAAATGGAGCAGGCTTAAAGTCCTTGCGGCAAAACTCGAGCAGAGGAATAACAAGTGACTGTCACCTTCAAGGTGACAGTCACTTCTATTGGAGAGTCAATGAAAATTGCGATCATCGGAGCGGGATACGGCGGGCTTGCCGCCGCGTATGACTTGAGAAAAGCGGGGCATGAAGTCGTTATTTACGAATCGGCAAATTATGTCGGCGGGCTGGCAAGCGGATTCAAAGAGCCGCATTGGGACTGGTCGGTCGAGAAGTTCTATCATCACTGGTTTCAATCAGACGCTTCGATGATGGGACTGATTCAAGAACTCGGCTTGCAAGATAAAGTCATCTTCCCGCGCCCGCTGACGGTGATGTACTTCAACGGAAAATTTTATCCCTTCGACTCGATCCTCAACGCGCTTCGCTTTCCCGGGCTTGGGTTTGGACTCAACAAGATCCGCTTCGGATTCGTCGGGCTGTTTCTTCGCCTCACGAACAACTGGCGCGCGTTGGAGAAAGTCACTGCCGACGAGTGGATGTTGAAATGGGCTGGCAAACAAGTCTATGAGCAAATGTGGAAACCGTTGTTGATCGGGAAGTTTGGTCCCTTCTATAAAGATGTCAACATGGCGTGGATGTGGGCGCGCATCAAAGCGCGGACGACGCGGCTGGGTACCTTCGATGGCGGCTTTCAACGCTTCTCCGATCTATTCGCCGAGCAACTTCGCAATATGGGCGTGGAGATTCGGCTGGGGACGCAAGTAAAATTCATCAAGCAGAATCAGGCAGGCGGATTGAACGTGGATGTCGAATCATTCGATAAAGTTTTAGTCACCACCTCCCCATCTCTCATCGCAAAGATGTGTCCCGATCTGCCTGAAAATTATTTGAAGGGACTGCTCGAGTTAAAGTCAATGGGCGCGGTGGTGATGACATTATCGCTCAAACATCAATTATCGGAGCAGGGTTATTACTGGTTCAGTCTTCCCAAAGAAGCGGGCTTTCCATTGCTCGCGCTGGTGGAGCATACGAACTTTGTTTCAAAAGAACATTTTGGCGGCGATCACATCATTTACGCGGGAGATTATTTGGAAGTGGGTCACGAATATTTTTCGTTGAGCGACGAGGAATTATTGGAGCGATTCATCCCCGCGTTCAAACGGATCAACCCCGCGTTTGAAAAAGACTGGGTGAAAAAAGTGTGGGTGAACAAAACGAATTACGCCCAGCCCGTGCCGCTTGTCAATCACTCAAAAAATATCCCCGCCATTCAAACTCCCATCGAAGGATTGTATTTCGCTTCGATGAGTCAGGTTTACCCGTGGGATCGCGGCACGAATTTTGCGGTGGAAATTGGAAGAAGAGCCGCGAAGATGATAATTGAAGGGTAGAGGCGTATAATTATTGCTATGGCAAATTTGAAACCCAAAGGATTCCAATTGGTGTATGGTCGCCGCGAAGGGCATCTTGGTTATTACGCTCACAGGCAATCAGCATTATCTCCCGACATTAAACAGATGTTGCGGTGCAGCGTAGATGAGATTGACCAGCGACAGATCGAGATTTATCAACGGCTACCTCCCGCTGACCGTTTCCGTCAGGGATGCGCCATCAGCGATACCGCGCGGAACGTAGTGGCATATCGGATTCGGCAAGAGAACCCAAACCTGTCGCCTGAGGAAGCCAATCGTATCGCCTTGCAGCGGGCGTATCATTCATGAATAATCCCCCGTTGGATATCACTGGTTTCCTCAAATTGGTGATCGAGGCATTGGAATCCGCGAATGTTGATTATTTGATCGGAGGCGCTATCGCCACATGGGCATGGGGTGAGCCACGCGCAACTCAAGATTTGGATTTTGTCATCAATCTCCCTATCGAGTCCATTGGTAAGTTCTCAAAGGAGTTGAAAAAAAGGGATATGCTTGTTCCAGCCGAAGTTATCTTGGATACGGTTTTGGAAGACCGCGCGGATCTTCCCATTAATGCGATCCATATTTATAGCGGGCTCAAAGCAGATTTATATCCGGTGCGCGAAGGAGACGAACTTCGCCGGAGCGCATTTCAAAGACGGCAACGCGTGGATTATGGTCCCCCGATCGGGGAGGTGTACATTCATTCACCGGAAGACCTGATTCTCTATAAACTCATTTACTTTGGGATAAGCCAGCAATCAAAACACTCCCGTGATATTGCCGCAATCTTGCGCGCGAAGAAAGATCAACTTAACCGCGAGTATTTGGAGGAATGGATAATTCGTCTGGGGCTGGGTCCGCTTTGGGACGAGATTCTGTCGAACATCGAGTGACAATCAATTAAGACTGCGGCACAAACTTCGCGGTGGAGATCGGGCGAAGAGCGGCGAAGATGATACTTGGAAAGTGAGTATAATATCGCCATGACCACAAACCGCATTGCTGTTGACCCTGGAATTCTCGGCGGCAAACCTTGCGTTCGCGGAACCCGCATCCCTGTGACGATGGTTCTCGAATTGATCGAGGACGGTTTGACATTTCAGCAGATCATCGAGGAGTATTATCCTCAATTGACAGACGATGATATCAAGGCTTGCTTGGAATATGCGCGCGCAGTCGTCGAAGGGGAAGACATCCATTTTGTGGATGAGAAACCGCTTGCGGCATTAAATTCTTTGCAGATGAATGTGTCTATAAAGTAACCGTTGACCTGCTTCGCTCGTGGGGGCATGATGCGCGCACCGCGCAAGACGCAGACTTGGCAGGCAAACCAGACGATCAGATACTCGCTTATGCGATCAAGCATGAGCGAGTTTTATTTACCATTGACATGGATTTCAGCAACATCAGGCATTATCCCCCGAAAACTCACAAAGGCATCATTGTGGCAAAGATGCGTCCGCAAAATATCGAACAAGTCCATCACGTGCTGGAACGACTGCTGGACATCGTTGAAGAAAAAACGCTGAACCAGTCGCTTGTGATCGTGGATCAGAATAAATATCGTATCCGATGATTTTGTGGCAGAGAAAGGACAAACAGCAGCGAGGATGATGCTCACATAAAAAACTCCGGACTAAAGCACAAATAATTCTCGAACTTCCCGAACGGGACGTTGCTCATGAACAGCGCGGTGAACGAATCAATTTTGAATTTGCGATCCAGAAAGTTTTGGATCGCTTTTTTGTTGATGAGTGGGGTCTCCACGCCGAACTCGCCGCCGCGCGGGAGGGACTGCGTGACCGCGCCTGTCCGAATCACGGCGCGGAGGATCGCGACTGTCAGATGGCAGTCTTGCTCGTGTATGGGAGCACGGAGTCGCCCGTCACCTTATTCCTTCACGGAAACGGCGGGCAGACCTGGCTTTCGTTTGCGGATGAGCCGCGTCCGCATGCTGACTCAAAAGCGCTGGCTGGGATTAAGCAAGCGCTGGCATCGTCTGCTCATGTTCCGCAATAGGCTAAATGGCTTACCTCCCCATAGGGCAAATTGCTCTCGGTATTTTGCCGCGAATTCCCTACAATTGCGGGCTATACCAACTTTGAACAAAGGAGCAACAATGTTATATCGAAAAATCTTTATCGTACTGGCGGCTGTAAGCCTGTTGTTGACCGCCTGCGGCGGACAGAAGCCCGCTGAAACAACGGAGGTCAAGATCACGTTAACCGATTTTGGCATCGAATCTAACGTGACCGAATTTAAGGCGGGCGTGCCGTATCACTTCACCGTGACCAATGCGGGCGTGGTCGAGCATGAATTCATGGTTATGCCGCCGTTGCAGGAAGACCATATGGGAATGGAGATGGACATGCATGAATTGGACGAAATGGCGCTGGCGATGGTCCCTGCGAGCGACCTGTCCGCAGGCGCGACGGCAACCTTCGATTACACCTTCACCGAGGCGGCGCCCGATGGAACGCTCGAATTTTCCTGTCATACGCCGGGTCATTACGAAGCGGGCATGAAATTGCCGATTGTAGTAAAGTAGGCTGACAACTTCCAATCTGGCTTTCGTAATAACATTGGATCGGTAATGCGAAACAAGAATCAGGCGTCAAGGAATCGAGACGCCTGATTTCGGCTTGATACAAAAGAGGAACAATATGTCATCTGTCGCTGCAAACGCCCGCCCCAAGCAGAATCTATTTCAATGGATTGGGAATCATTGGTTTGCCGCATTCCTGATCGTCTACGGCGCATGGGTGTTCATGCCGTTTCTTGCTCCCGTGTTCATGCATCTCGGCTGGACGGGCGCGGGGAAGGCGGTTTATTTCATATACTCCTTCTTCTGTCACCAACTGCCAGAGCGTTCGTTCTTTTGGTTTGGCGAAAAGACCATGTATTCGCTGAGCGAGATCCAGTCCGCCTGGCAAAATACCGCGAACCCGATGATCCTGCGTCAGTTCATCGGCAATGAAGCGATGGGCTGGAAGGTGGCATGGTCAGATCGCATGATCTCGTTCTACACCGGCGTGTGGTTGTTCGCCGCGCTTTGGTATCCATTCAGAAAAAGAATCAGGCCGTTGTCCTGGTGGGGATTTGCGCTTCTCCTGATTCCAATTACACTCGATGGCGGCACACATGCGATCAGCGATTTCGCTGGCATCGGCCTGGGATTCCGTGATACAAATGCGTGGCTGGCAGTGTTGACGAATAACATCCTCCCTGCGACGTTTTACGCGGGCGACGCGCTCGGCTCATTCAATTCGCTCATGCGCCTCATCACCGGACTTTTAGCTGGTCTCGCCATCGTCTGGCTTGCCCTCCCGTATGTTTTAGGGAACACGCCATCCGCTCAGACCGACTGAAGTCGGTCGTACAGGTAACGTATGCCAAAGCCATCGAGCAAATCAAAAGCCAAGATCAGAATCCTTCTCGCGGATGACCACCATCTCGTCCGCGCGGGGGTGAGGCAACTGCTGGAGAGCGCAACCGATCTCCAGGTCATTGCCGAGGCGGGGGACGGGGAAGAGGCGCAGGTTCTCATCCAAAAGCACAAGCCCGATGTCGCCGTGCTGGATATCCAAATGCCCAAAGCCAGCGGCATCGAAGTGACGCGCTGGGTGCGCTCACATCTCCCTGAAGTGGGCGTGTTGATCCTGACCGCTTACGACGACGACCCGTACGTGATGGCGGTTCTTCAGGCGGGCGCGAACGGATACGTTCTCAAGACGGGTCAGGCGGATGAATTGATTCAGGCGGTGCGCGATGTGCATGAGGGCAAGTCGGCGCTCGACCCTGTGATCGCGCGTACGTTGATGTCCACCATTTTCAAAGGGACTGAAAAAAGAATCGTCGAGCCGCTCACCGACCGCGAACTGGATGTGTTACGCCTCGCCGCGAAAGGATTCACCAACAAAGCCATCGGCGTTCAACTTAGCATCAGCGACCGTACCGTGCAGGGACATCTCGCGCATATCTTCGCCAAACTGCAAGCCAACAGCCGCACGGAGGCGGTCATGCGTGGCGTGGCGCTGGGATTGATCTCGCAAAGTTCAGGCACGTTGGCGGAGGAGTAATCTTACACAGCGCTACAAGATTTTGCTCTTTTCTATATTAATCGAGTAATAAACCAAACCACTGAGCCACGGAGACACAGAGAAAAGCAATTAAAAAACTCCGTGACTCAGTGTCTCTGTGGTTCAAAATGAAGCGAAAAGATTGCTCGGTTTAATTGTTAATCTGCAATATTTTGCGCGGGCTGGGCAACATGAATGTTGCGGTACTGAAAGAATCATCACCCATGAAAAAAAACGAACCGTCTCCCCGCTCCCTGTTTTGGCATAGCCTGACCTTGCGGATGATCGCGACGATCATCCTGCCGCTGACCCTGCTTTCGATGGTCATTGCGATCGGGAGCGTGATCGCTCATCGCGAGGAAATGCGCCTGCACTTGCCCGAAGAAGCGTGGAAGATCGTCACCGACCCCGCATTGGAACTTACCCTGCTCGCGCCGCTGGTGTTGATCCCCCCGTTGTTGTTTTCCGTTGCGGCGTTGTGGTTTACCGCAAAACAGATCATTCAGCCGCTTCTAAAACTTGAATCCAAAGCGGCGGCGTTATCGTGGGGAGATTTTGAATCTATCAAAGAACCAGTCGGCGGGATCTCGGAGGTGCGGCATCTGCAAATGGAGTTGAGCGAGATGTCGCGCAAGGTGCGGGCGGCGCAGGAGGGTTTGCACGATTACATCGGCGCGATCACCTCCGCGCAGGAAGAGGAGCGTGCAAGACTCGCGCGCGAATTGCACGACGATACCATTCAAGCCGTCATCGCCCTGAAACAGCGCGTCCAACTCGCGCAGAAAGCGGCGATGGATCAGAACGGCAAACAATCCCTCAACGAGCTGGAGACTCTTGCCGAACAGACGATAGAGAACCTGCGCCGACTGACGCGGGCGTTGCGTCCCATTTATCTTGAAGACCTGGGGCTTGTGACCGCGCTGGAAATGCTGGGGCGAGAAATAAGTTCTACTAACGGTAGTAACGACTTTAGTCGTTCATTGGGCGAGGCGACTGAAGTCGCCACTACGCATCTGGTAATAGAATTTCAAAAGACAGGCGATGAACGCCGTCTCTCGCGCGAGGTGGAATTATCGCTCTATCGCATCGCGCAGGAGGCGTTGAACAATATCGTCAAACATTCCAAAGCGACCCGCGCCGACTTGTCAATTTACTATACTGATGCGGAGATCACATTGACGATCAGCGATAACGGCAATGGCTTTGTCGCTCCTGCCAGCCCAACCGAATTCGCGCCCAACGGACATTTCGGATTGCTCGGCATCCACGAACGCGCCGACCTGATCGGAGCAAGGCTGGAGATTGAATCCGCTTTGGGGCGGGGGACCAGCCTCACCGTCCGATTGTGACGCGATAAAAGTCATAAGCCATTTTGCCTATTCCGAATCCCGTCATCCTGCGCTCATGCAAGGGCGGGATTTTGCGTATCATGGGGTTATATTCTTCTCGATAGATAGCACAGAAAGGAAGTCAAAATGAAAAAAGTTAATTGGTGGATCGTCGGCATCGTGATTGCTGTTATCGCCCTGTTCCTCTTCGGGGGCGGGATGATGTGGGGCAATCGCGGCTACGGCATGATGGGAGGCTATAACATGATGGGCGGTTACGGTATGATGCATCAGGGTATCTCTCCCGTTGGCTGGCTTGGGATGGGACTCGGCATGATCTTTATGTGGCTCATCCCCATTGGAATCGTCGCGCTCATTGGCTATGGCGCCGTGACGCTGGCGCGGAATACTGGAGTTAGCCCTGCCGCCGCATCCCTCGCTCCCTGCCCCAACTGCGGAAAGGGCATTCAAGCCGACTGGCAGAATTGTCCCTACTGCGGCAAAGCCTTGAAGTAAAGTCACCCTCATGTTCCATAAAACAGCCTGTTGGAAGACAGGCTGTTTTGCTTAACTGATGTTACGTACCGTCCCGAAGGTTGGTTTGGCGCAACAAGGCACTTTCAAGGAAACCTTCGGGACGTTCTGCGTAAGGTGAGTTGCTTATGAAATCAGGCTGAGCCGCACGGACAGGGGCGTGCGCAATTGGCTTAACAATCTTTGCTGATTGACAGATGCTGCAAACTCGCCGCTTACCGAGATGAAAATCCCACGAGTCAAGCTGTAAGGATGAGCGGGTTATCTCTTGTTGCCAGATGGATAACCCGCCACGTTTTGCCTTTGTTAACAGATTCGTGCAATGTATCTCCCGCCGCCACGCGGATAAACGCTTCTTTCCCAGCGGAAACCTGAATCTGATTAATGGGCGCTCCCAATCCTTTCGCTTTGACCTTCTTCCACGTTCCCCCATCGTCATCTGATTTCAACAAGCCGGATTTCTCCGTCCCCACAAACAGACTCGCCCCCATCACTGCCAAACTCAATATGGCATCTTCGATGGATAGAGTCATCTCACGCCATGAACGTCCATTATTATCGCTGCGGAACAAACCCGTGCCTGTGCCAGCAAAAACGGATTCACGACTCACTGCCAGGCATAAAACCTGTTTATCGAGCAATCCAAAATTCCAGCTTTCCCACGTCTCACCGCCGTTCACAGAGCGGAAGACTCCGTCTTCCAGCGTGGCGGCGAACAGGGTTTTGTTTTCGCCGAAGTCGGGCGAAACAGCCAGCGCAGTAACATACGGACTTGGCGCGGCAAGTTGAGCCCAATTCCACGAAGCGCCCGAATCGTTTGAATAGGCAATTCCGCCAGGGAGCGCGGCGAAGACCAGACCATCGCGGGCGAACGCCAATGCCGTCACCGACAGCGATTCGCCCGCGATGATGTTGACGACATCCCATGTTTTTCCCATATCGCGCGAACGATATAACCCCGATTGCCGCCCTGCAAAGGCGAGTTTATCCTTTTTGAAATGGGGCGATTCTGCCAACGCAAGCAATGTGTCTTGTTCTGAGTTCATCGTCATACCTTCTTCCTGTACCGCAAAATTCATTTTGCGACTACGGGTTCACCGACGCTTGCGGATTACGTTTATGCACAACCACATCCACTGTGGACGCCAGCGCCGCGCTGCGGACCGCGCTGATCAATGCCCCGCGCGCCGAAGCCGCCGAATCCAAAATGCCAGCGGTGGATAGTTCCACGAGTTGACCTGTGCGCGCGTCGATGCCGCGACCATGCCCCAGCTGAGTCAAAAAGCCCGATGGATCGAACCCGCTGTTCGTGAGAATGAGGCGGGCGGGGGCGTCCAGCGTTTTTATCAGGGCGCGGAATCCCGCCCGTTCGTCTTCATCTAGAATCGTTTTGGAAGCAGACTCCAGCGCGGGGCGGCAATCGAGCAGGGAAATCCCTCCGCCATTGACAATGCCTTCGCGCAAGGCGCTTCGTAAAACCAGCGCGGCGCGTTCGGCGGAGTCGCGGCGGGTCTTCATCTCGGTTTCGGTCGCGCCGCCTATCGAAAGAATTGCCGCGCCGCCCTGCAAACGCCCGATGCGCTCGCGCAGTTTATTGCGTTGTTCGGGCGTATCGGCATGTTGGACGGCGTGACGAATGGTCTGGATGTGACTGCGAAGCGCGCGCGGCTCGCCCTTGCCGTTGACGACGACGAAGCGTTCCATATCCGCCCAGACGCGGCGCGCATGACCGAACGACTCGGC
Source organism: Anaerolineales bacterium (assembly GCA_021462845.1). Taxonomy (GTDB): domain Bacteria; phylum Chloroflexota; class Anaerolineae; order Anaerolineales; family Villigracilaceae; genus Defluviilinea. The sequence goes on along the minus strand of JAJTXU010000063.1, from coordinate 1,201 downwards.
GTTGACCTTCTCCAGCATTTGTCCCTCAACCTGGAGGATGACGCGCCCGCCCGCAAGCGCGGATAGATCTTCGAGCGCGGCGGATTGGTCTATCATGCCCGTGCCTGGCGTTTTGACAGCCGTGACGCGCATTTGATTCGAGTCGCGGTTGATCTTCATCAACAAAGCGGCGGCTTCTTCTGAAAGTTTGCGCGCCACAATGACGAGATTTTTTTCGCCGCATTCCAGCGCGGCGCGTAAGGCGGGCGTGAGTTGACTGGCGGATTCAATCTCCAGATCGGTGATGAGAATGGCGGCGCTTTCCAGCCGCGCGCGCTGCCGCAGGGGTTCAAGGATGAGATTGCGCGTGAGCAGACCGCCGTTCCACAAGTGACCTTCGACGTATTCGCGCTCGCTGGCAAAGCCGCGCCCAAATTGCGTGATTAAATGCCCGTCCGCGCCGATGAGGTTGAAGATTTCGCCGAGCAAATCGGCGACGGCTTCATCGGGGCAGAGCGAATATGCAAATTGTTGGATGTCGGCTTTATCGTCCAGCCGTTGAATTTGCTCATCGAGCGCGGTCAACGCGACATCGAGCGCCTGCTCCAACCCCACGCGGACGCGCATGGCATTGCCGCCCGCAACGATATATTTGATAGTCTCATCGTACACCGCTTTGAACAATGCCGCCGCTGTTGCCGCGCCGTCGCCCACATCTTCACGCAGACGCCACAACATCTGGCGCGTGAACATCGCGCCGATGTCTTCATCGCGGTCGGCGATTTGGATGATGCGCCGCGCAATCTGTCCCGCGTCGTCGAGCAGTTCGGGCGGGTCGGCGCGGTGGGTGGGTTGAATCGCCACATAACGCGGACGCGGTCCGAGCGTGGGCGTGACTGCGTCTACGATTTTGTGTACCCCGCGTTGAAAACTGCGCCACACCTCAGGCTGAAATTTCACTTCGGGTTTTTGGGTTGGGTTGATTACAGACATTGGTTTGAGTTATATCACTGATGTTACGCGCCGTCCCGAAGGATGGTTTGGCGCAACAAGGTACTTTCAAGGAAACCTTCGGGACGTTCTGCGTAATGAGTTATATCTTGAGGACGCCAAGGGATTTAAGCACTGAGAGAGCGTTTCTTAAGTCAATTTGTAGCGAGTTTTAACATACGTCGGATACTGGCAATATAAACCATTGATTCGCTGGAAGAGACGGTATGCT
>JAJTXU010000062.1 GCA_021462845.1 Anaerolineales bacterium | reverse complement strand
TCTGAATTAAAATCCCCGCCTGCCAAATGCCCTCGTAGCTCAGTGGATTAGAGCGCTTGCTTGCGGAGCAATAGGTCGCGTGTTCGAGTCGCGCCGAGGGCGCCACGATGATGAGGAGCGGTTATCCGCTCCTTTTTATTTGCAATTTGAAAGCAGGAATGAAATGTCAACTACAAAACCACAAATTCTCTTAACTAACGATGATGGGATTCGCTCGCCCGGCTTGTGGGCCGCCGCCGCCTCTCTCTCTGACCTTGGGTTTGTCACCGTCACCGCGCCGCGTGACCAATCTTCCGGCATGGGGCGCAGTCTGCCCAACACGTCCGATGGGATCATTCGCGAGGAGCGGGTGCAGGTCAACGGTCAGGAATGGAGCGTGTTCGCGGTGGGCGGGAGTCCCGCGCAGGCGGTCCTCCATGGAATTTACGATGTGATGAAGCGCAAGCCGGATCTTGTGGTTTCGGGGATCAATTACGGCGAAAATGTTGCCTCGGGTGTGACTATTTCCGGCACGGTCGGCGCCGCGCTCGAAGCCGCCTCGCTGGGCATCCCTTCGATGGCGATCTCGCTGGAGACAGACTCGAAATATCATCTCTCGTATTCCACCGATGTCGAATTCCCGATCGCGGCAAAGGTTGCGGCAAATTTTGCCCGCATGTTGTTGGAGAAAAAATTCCCCGCCGATGTGGACTTGCTCAAGATCGAAATCCCCGCGGATGCCGCGCCGGATACGCCGTGGCAATTGACGCGCGTGTCGCGTCAACGGTATTATGAGCCGACGCCCGCCGAACGCGCGTCATGGGATGAACCCGGGACTGTAGGCTATCGCGCGAATGGAGACTTCGATCACGAGCCCGAGGATACGGATGTGTATGTTCTGCGAAAGAAACGGGTAATATCTGTCTCCCCGATGAGTTTCGATCTGACCTCCCGTGTGAATTTTGCCGAACTCGATAAATTGATGAGGAAGTAAATTAAACACGAAGGACACAAAAAGCACTAAGGGTTTAAGAAAAAACCTTTGTGAACTTCGTGTCCTTTGTGGTAAAAGGTTTTAATTAAAGTGCGGAGTGAACCGCGCGACCAGTTTCTCTTTCGGCAAAAAGCCAGTGATACGTTCCTTGATCTCGCCGTTCTTCATGAACAACAAAGTGGGGATGCCCATCACGCCGAATTGCATCACAAGGTTGGGATTCTCGTCGGCGTCAATTTTTACCACTTTCACTTTGCCGTCCCATTCGCCTGCCAGTTGCTTAACCACAGGGTCGAGCATTTTACACGGCTGGCACCAGACCGCGCTGAAATCTACCAGCACGGGTTCGCTGGCGTTCATCACTTCGCTTTGAAAGTTCTGTTCGTCCACATGTAATAAGTCAGCCATGGTAGCCTCCAGCCTGATGGACGCATTGTATTCTGGGTGTCTTACGTTGGAAAGAATTAACCGCGAAGCCCGCAAAGGGCGCGAAGGCTTGATCTTTTTTTCTTGGCGATCTTCGCGAACTTAGCGGTAAAACAAGGTTTTCCGTTGACGCTCACTTTCCGCCGTGTTAGAATGCCCTTCGCTCAATACGCGGGCGCGTAGCTCAATGGCAGAGCAGCGGCCTTTTAAGCCGTTTGTTGAGGGTTCGATCCCCTCCGCGCTCACAATGAAAATCCTCTACTTGAGGATTTTTTGTTTAACATCATATTTTAAACTTCATCCTCGAACACCCGTGCTATAATCGCGATTAGTTCGATAGTTACGTAGTTCAATAGTTTTGTAGTTCAATTACCGAACTAACCAACTATCCAACCACAAAACTAACATGTCTTTCACCCACCTCCACGTTCACACCGAATACTCCCTGCTCGACGGTTTCTCGAATATCAAGAAACTCGTCAAGCGTGTGAAGGAATTGGAGATGAACGCGGTCGCCATCACGGATCATGGCACGATGTTCGGGGTGATGGATTTTTACAAAGCCGCGACCAGTGAGGGGATCAAGCCGATCATCGGCGTGGAAGCGTACATGGCGGCGCGGACGATGCAAGACCGCGATTCCAAACTCGATAGAACCTCCTCACACTTGCTGTTGCTCGCCGAAAACGAAACAGGTTACAAAAACCTGCTCAAGATTTCCTCCGCCGCGCAACTCGACGGCTTCTATTATTACCCGCGCATTGACCACGACTTGTTAGCGAAACATTCTGAGGGGATCATCGCTACGTCGGGGTGCATGTCGGCGGAGATTCCGCGCTTGCTGTTGGATGGGGATCACGATGAAGCCGTGAAGCGGATGAATTGGTATTACGATGTCTTCGGGCGCGATAACTTTTTCATCGAACTGCAACAGCACAACATCAAAGAGATCACTGACCTAAATAAAAAACTTCTCGAAATGGGGATGAAGTATTCAGCGAACTACATCGCGACGAACGACGTGCACTACATCAATCAGGAAGACGCGCGTTTGCAAGATATTATGCTGGCGATCCAAACCCAGTCGCTTCTTTCGGACCCCGAGCGGATGCGGATGAGCGACGACTCGTACTACCTCCGTGCGCCTGCGGAGATGAGTCGGCTGTTCGCTGAAGTGCCCGAGTCGCTGAACAACACGCTCCTCATCGCTGAACGCTGTAACGTAGACTTGTCGTTCAAGGGCTATCACCTGCCTGAGTTCCCCGTCCCTGATGGATTCACGGTTGCGAGTTACCTTCGCCACTTGTGCGAGGAGGGGGCGAGGAAAAGGTATGGGGATCGGGCGACCAGTTCCAAAGTCCGCGAGAGAATCGAGTATGAGTTGGGCGTCGTCAATAAAATGGGATTCGACGCGTACTTCCTCATCGTCTGGGACTTGTGCCGTCACGCGCGCGAAAATGGGATCTGGTACAACGCGCGCGGATCGGCGGCTGGTTCGATCGTCGCGTATGTGTTGGAGATCACGGTCGTTGACCCGCTTCAACATGATCTGCTGTTCGAGCGGTTCTTGAACCCTGGGCGTATCTCGATGCCCGACATTGATCTGGATTTCCGCGATGACCGCCGCGCTGAGATGCTCGAATATTGCACGCGAAAATATGGGAGCGATAAGGTCGCGCAGATCATCACGTTTGGTACGATGGGCACGAAAGCCGCGCTGCGCGACGTGGGGCGCGTGATGGATATTCCGCTTCCCGAAGTGGATCGCGTGGCAAAACTTGTGCCGTTCGTTTCAGGTCGCAACACCACGATGGAAGACGCGCTTGCGATCCCCGATTTCAAAAAGATCTATAACGAGCAACCACACCTGCGCGAGTTGATTGACACCGCCGCCCGCATGGAGGGGACGGTTCGCAACGCGGGGACTCACGCCGCGGGCGTGGTGATCTCGGACAAACCGATGATCGAATACCTGCCGCTTCATCGTCCGACCTCGGGTTCGGAAGAGACGCCAATCAAAACAGTGACGCAATTCGAAATGGGCATCCTCGAATCGCTCGGCATGTTGAAAGTGGACTTCCTCGGACTCATCACATTGAGCGTCATGGCAAAGGCGTGCGATTTGATCGAGCAACGGCACGGCGTCCAACTTGATCTGAATAATATTCCATTGGATGATCCGAAGTCGTTCGAGATCATGGGCGCGGGTCAGACCGCTGGCTTGTTCCAAGTTGAAGGCGGCGGCATGACGCGCTGGATCGTCCAGATGAAGCCGAAGACGCTGGATAACATCATCGCCATGGTCGCGTTGTATCGCCCAGGACCGATGGCGTTCATCCCCGATTACATCGCGCGTATGCACGGCGAAGCGGATGTGGAATATCGTCACCCTGCACTGCAACCGATCTTCCAAGACACTTTCGGTATTCCTGTCTATCAGGAACAACTCATGCGCGCCGCGGTCGAACTGGCGGGATACACTCCCTCTGAATCGGATGAGTTGCGCAAAGCGATCTCCAAAAAGAAAAAAGAAGACATCGATAAGCACCGCGCAAAATTTGTGAAAGGCGCGATCACGCAGGGGATGGAACAAAGCGTTGCTGAGTCCATTTACAGCGATTGGGAGGAGTTTGCGAGGTACGGATTCAACAAGAGTCACGCCGCCGATTACGGCGTGATCGCCGTGCAGACCGCCTACCTCAAAGCCAATTACCCAACCGAATACATGACCGCGTTGCTTTCTGCATCTGCGGGGCAGACCGAAAAAGTTGCGTTCTATATTTCAGACGCGAAGAGCATGGGCGTGCCTGTCCTGCCGATTGACATCAACGCTTCGGGTTGGGATTTTCAAATTGAAGATCCCACTGCTCTTGGCGGCGTCCTCGCCGCCGAGGACGGCGGCTTGAGCAAGAAACCAAACATCCGCTTCGGACTCGGCGCGGTGAAAAATGTGGGACAGGGCGCGGTGGAGTTGATCCTCAAAGAACGTGACCAAAACGGGACGTTCAAAGACCTCAACGAATTTGCGCGTCGTGTTGATCTTCGCGCCGTCGGCAAACGCGCCCTCGAATGTCTCATCAAAGTCGGTTCGATGGACGCGTTCGGCAACCGCGCCGCGTTGCTCGCATCATTAGATCGAATCGTCGCCATCAGCAACGCGCACTTCCGCGCGGCAGACGCGGGGCAGATGAGTCTGTTCGGCACAACAACAGGAGTCGTCGAAGAGATCACACTGCCCGAAGTCAACAACGTTGATAAACGCGAGATGCTCAATTGGGAGCGCGAACTCATCGGCTTGTACATTTCAGATCATCCGCTCACGCCGTATCAAAAAACGTTCGTGCAGATCGTCAGTTATTTTTCGGGTCAACTCGGCGAAGCCTCGCACGAGGAAAAAGTCCGCGTGGCGGGTCTCGTCACCAACGTCCGCCCGTACATGACCAAGACCAACAAGCCAATGGGTTTCGTCACGCTCGAAGACATTCAAGGCAACATCGAACTCGTTCTCTTCCCGCGCACATGGGAGAAAACGCGCGAGCAACTCACCGTCGGTCAGATTGTGATCGTCGAAGGCAAAGTGGATTCCAATTCCACGCCGCCCAAAATTTTAGTGGATGCGATTCGGACAGAGATCAAGATTCTCGAATCGTTGGACGAATCAAGCCCGCTTCGCTCTCAGGGTCAGCCTGCCTCGCCCTCGCAAGCGACTCCACGCCCCAAACCCGTCACGCCGCTCAACATCAAATCCACGCAACCGAAGCCGATGGCGCAACACAAGCCGACTCCGCCTCCCGTCATGGTTCCTCAAGTTGCTGAGTCTACGCCTGCCTATGCCGTGGGGCGGGATGCCATCCCGCCAAGTGATGAAAAGCGGGATAACATCCCGCTCCACGATGATGGAATGCCTCCGCCTCCCGATAACTTCCCCGATGGCTGGGACAATGAATGGCAACCCTCATTTGATGAAGCAGTCATCGCATCCAAGCCTGAGCCGAAGTTCAAGAAGAGTGAAGAGATCACGCCGCCGCGCGTCGAAGCGGTGAGCGCTCAGGCTGAGATCAATGATGAGACGAGCGATCAAGATGACGCGGCGCGCGAAGCGGTGGTCACATCCCTCAAATCCATTTACACCACGCTGGTTAAAGAAGAAGACCAGAAGCACCCGCCGAAGCAGATCACGGTGATGCTGCGCTCAACGGGCGACAAAGAACGCGATAGGCGGCGAATCAAAACCATCTACGGCACGTTGATCTCATTTCACGGGCGCGATAGATTCAGTTTTCAAATTTTTGAGAATGGATCAGGGCATCTGATTGACTTCCCCAACGACACCACGCGCGTCTGCCCTGAAATGCTCGAACGTCTCAAAAAATTGATCGGCGAAGAAAGCTGGCGCGTGGAGGAGATCACGTTTCAGTAGGGCGTTTGACGTATGCGCATGAGGGTGTGTATAATGCGGGAAAGGAGCCAGAATGCAAAACTTACAGCGAGTCAATCTCTTGTTGGAACGACGCCAGCGTGAAGCGTTGGAACGTCTTGCCGCGCAAAAGAATCGCAGTGTGAGCGATCTGGTTCGGGAATATGTAACTGCGGGCTTGCGGGAAGATACTGACCCGCGAAAGGAACGCGCGCTTGCCTTAGAGCGCGCCCGCGAGTTGAGCGCGCGAATTTTGAAACGGCGAAAAGGAAAACCACTGCCCGACGCTGTGGAAATCATCGAACAAGCTCGCGAGGAACGGGTACATGAGTTACTGGGTCGTGGACGCTAGTGTCGCGATAAAGTCTGCTACTGAGCTGTCTCAAACCTTGGAATTGTTTTGGGACCGCGTGGGTCGGGAGCAGATTACGCCATGCGCTCCGCGTTTATGGGTGAGCGAAACCACTTCAGGGATTCGGTTAATGGTCTTTCAGAAGCATCTTACACCAGACGATGCGGAACAAGCCATACGAGACATCCACGCCTTGCGTTTTGAAATTCTGGATGAAGATGAAGAACTGAGCCTGCGCGCGCTCGAATGGGCAAGCAAACTCGGACAATCCAAAGCGTACGATGCGTTTTATCTGGCGTTGGCTGAAAAACTGGTCGTTGATTTTTGGACAGCGGACGAGCGGCTTGCGAATCGTTGTCGCAAAGATTTAAAATTGAAATGGGTTCACTCAATCAGCGAGTTGTGATTCACCCCAGCGCGTAAATTCCCCGCACTGCGTTGCACGTCAAACAATCTGTCCGCTCGCACAATAAGGCGAGCGGATCGTTTTTTATCAAGCCGATCGCCACATCGATAACACGCTTGATCGGCACGGCTTCCACGAACGCCTTGTCCAATTCCACGCGGACCGTGTCTTCTTTGAGGTGTGAAGCGATAGCCATGAACCCGTCCGAATCGCCGGGATAGTTATGGCATTCCACTGTGCGGTCGTCCACCAGCGCCCAACGGATGAACTGTTTTCGCCCGGCGAGTTTCTCCGCGTAGTGAATGCTCGTGTTGGAAGTATGGTTTTCGTTGACGAGGATAACCCAGCCCTCGCGATCCATCAACACGCCAATCGGCGCCAGCGGATCATCGCGCAGTTGAGTATCGAGGATCTCGCCGGCATTCACGCCCGCAAACGACAGAATGGGATGCGACGACCGCTTTGCCCCTTGATAGTTCCGTAACGCCTCAGACAAAATACCCATCATCGGATCGGCTCGCAAATTGGGCGTGAACGTGGTGGACATTTCGTTGGGAATCTCGGGCTTGCCATAGATCATGCCATTGTTCGGCGGTCCGTTCGGCGGCGTGACCATCGAATAATACGTAAACGTGGGCATGACGATGGTATTGAACGCGCCCATCAGCGCGCGCAAGATGGCATCCGCGCCGTCCTGAATGTACCCAAACGGCTTGAGCGAAGCATGCACGATCACCGGTTTGTCTGCCGGGATGTTCAAGTCTTGAAACAGGGTTTTCAGTTCAATATAGTCCACCATTTCATTTCCCCTTCCATTGCGGCTTGCGTTTCTCCGCGAAGGCGCTCATGCCTTCCTTTTGATCTTCCGAATTGAACAAGTTGTAGAAAATCTGCTTTTCCTCGGCAAGCCCATCCTTGAGGAAAGATTCATACGAGTGGTTGATCGCCTGCTTTGCCGCGCGCGCCGCCAGCGGCGCGCGCGCGGCGATCTCTTCGGCAAGTTTCAGCGCGTCGTTGAGGTAGTCGCTCGCGGGAACGACTCGATTCACCAGCCCGAAATGAAGCGCTTCCTGCGCGTTGATCTTTCGGTCGTTGAGGATCATTTCCATGGCGAGCGCTTTGCCCACCGCGCGGACGAGGCGCTGGGTGCCCCCCGCCCCAGGGATCACGCCCAGGGTGATCTCAGGCAAACCAAACTTCGCGGTATCCGAAGCGATGATCATGTCGCACGAAAGCGCAAGTTCAAAACCGCCGCCCAACGCCCATCCTGAAACAGCCGCAATCACCGGCTTGAGGATCGTGCGAATTCTTCCAAATACAGCGATATGATCCTCGCGGGTCATTTGCAAGGCAGATTTATCAGCCATCTCTTTAATATCCGCCCCGGCGGCGAAGGCTTTTTCACTGCCCGCAACGACGACTGCGCCTATCGCTTCGGTTTTATCGAAAGCGTCGAGCGCGTCCATCAATTCGGCCATGAGTGCGTGGTTCAATGCGTTCAACGCCTGCGGACGATTGAGGGTGATCAACCCGACCTTATCGCGCGTCTCAACAAGAATGGATGTATACGGCATGTTTCCGATTATACGTGAGAAAAGCCGTGCTGTATAATCGCATGAACCACAAAAGGAGTTTTCATGAACCTCGTCGCCAACATCCTCGTTATTCTCGTTGCTGTGTTGCATCTTGGTTTCCTCGCGCTCGAAATGTTTTTCTGGGATCACCCCATTGGTAGAAAACGATTCAAGATGACCCCCGAATATTCCAAAGCCTCCGCCTCGCTTGCCGCAAATCAAGGTTTATATAACGGTTTTCTCGCCGCGGGTTTGATCTGGGGCTTGCTTAACAGCAACCCACCCGTTCAAATTTTCTTTCTCGCTTGTGTTGTCGTTGCGGGAATCTATGGCGGACTGACCACGAGTAAAACGATCCTTTATGTTCAAGCATTGCCCGGCCTGCTGGCATTGATCGCCGTATACCTCGCGCGATGATCAAACTTGCGGCGCGCGTTGGCATCGTTGGCCCGATTCTTTTTGCAACCGTCGTCACGCTCCTCACCATCTTCAAATTCAACTTCCTGCTTTCCATCGGCTGGCATCCGATTCACTCCCCCACCTTCGATTGGCCCAGCGGACTCGCCCTCGGCGACTTCGGCTGGATCATGACCGCGACCTTTCTCCTCAGCGGATTCATGATGGCGATCTTCGCTTCCGGACTCCGCCTCAGCCTGCCTCGCACATCGTCGACCTTTTTCGCCACCCTCGCGTTGACCCTCGCCGGGCTTGCGCTCGCCGGGCTCGCGTTTACCACCGACCCGACGAACCGCGTCACACCCGCCACCTGGCACGGGCGTTTGCATGACTTGTCGTTCGTCGTTCTCGGTCTCATGCTCATGCCCGCGATGATTCTGCTCGGCTTTGTGTTTCAAAAAGATGAACGCTGGAAAAATTTATCTGCCTACACGTGGATTACGGTCGCGCTGGCATTTCCCGCCTTCTGGCTCAAAGGCGCGGCTTTTTACGTTTTTATGTTGGCTGTATTAATATGGAGCGAAGTTGTCGCTCTGCGATTGCGATCAGTCTCGAATTAATTCCTTTGCAAGATCGCTCGTCGTTTCCAGAATTAAATCCGCCCCAAACCTGAGCAACTCTGCTTTTTCCCCGAAGCCGCACAACACTCCCACCGTCTGCGCGCCCGCCGACTTGCCGGCGCGCATGTCTACGGTGGTGTCGCCGATCATCAAACATCCCTCAGGCTTCACGCCCATCTTTTTTGCCGCAAACAGGATAGGATCGGGGTAAGGCTTCGTATGTTTCGCCGAAAGTCCGGTCACGATCGCGTCGAAATATTTCACGAGGTCGAACTGTTCGAGGAAGCGCATCGTCCCCTTTTCATCCCGTGCGCTGACTACCGACATCGGATATATCCCTTTGAGTTGCGCCAACATTTCATCGACGCCCGGTACAAGCAGAAACTTTTTCGCGGAGTGATGCCGATGCCGCGACAGCCAATCGATAACCGCCACCATTTCATCGTCGATGCCGAGCGTGTCGGCAAGCCCGAGCAAGGCATTGCCGGGCGCCTCTGCCCACATCACGAAGCGCCGCGCTGCGTGGTCGGGGTTGCCAAATAGAAATGGAGGAAAGAAACGCCGGACTTTTTCCTTGTAGAGATCGTCGGTGTCGCTAAGAGTGCCATCCACATCGAAACAGAGGGCTTGGATCCGCGGGAGCTCGAGAGGCATAGGGCAATTGTACCGTAAGGGATTGTGCTATACTTTGGCGAGACGTATGTCGAATAACGAACAGGATCGAACACGCGCTCTTCTTGAACTGCTTTACAACGTCAGCCGCGAGGTGGCAACCGCGCTCGATTTGCGCACGGTATTGCAACGAGTGTTGTACGAAGCCATCCAGAACGTGGGCGGCGAACGATGCAGTGTGGTTGTATTGGACGACTCAGGCAAAGCCGTGGATGCGACGATCGTATACGGGTCGCAAGTCCACGAGCATACCACCCAGCAACTGCGCGATACGATGGAGCGCGGGCTGGCGGGGTGGGTGGTTCGCAACAAGCGCGGCGTATATATCCCTGATACCAGCAAGGATGAACGCTGGTTGATGCGCCCAGACGATACGCTCAATAAAACCGGGGTGAAATCGGCAATCTGTGTGCCGTTGCAGGCGCGCGAAAAATTGGTGGGGGTTCTCACGTTGGTGCATACCTCGCCCAACGCTTTTACGACCGAACAACTCGACCTGATGCAAGCCATTGCCGACCAGGCAGGTATTGCCATCCTCAACGCCCGTTTGTATACCGAAAGTCAGCGACAGGCGCGCGTGATGACCGCCCTCGCCGAAGGCGCGTCGTCGATGAACGTTTCGCTTCGCATGGAAGATCTGCATAAGCGCATCCTCATCCAGTCGATTCAAGCGTTACAAGTGGAAACCGCCGCGCTCGGCATGATCGAAGAGGAACACGTCGTCTTTCGCGCGGCGACCGGGCAGAACGCGGGGATGATCCTCGGCAGGCAGATTCCGCTGGGCGTGGGCATTGTGGGTCACGCGGCGCGCGACGGACGCGGCGTGGTGGCGAACGACCTCGCCCATGAAAAGGATTTCCACAACGAAGACCGCTTCGGCGGCATCGACATGCGCGCCCTGCTCGTCGCTCCGATTCATTCGCAGGGACGCGTGATCGGCGTCCTTGTGGCGATTAACCCCGTTGCGAAATCCTTCGACCCCGACGCGTTGCTCGTCATGGCGGGCATCGGCGGTTTGGCGGGTTCGGCGATCCAGAACGCGCAACTGTTCGAGAAACTGCAAGCCGCGCACCAGCGTTACCGCGAGTTATTCGAAGACAGCATCGACCCGATGGTGATCACCGATTGGGAAGGGAAAATACTCGAAGCCAACCGCCAGGCAGTGTTGCTGAGCGGCTACACCGAAGAGTCTCTTCACGCCCTGAGTATCGATCAACTTCACGAGGTGAATTGGAATAAAACAGGGATGGAATTCGATACCCTGCGCGAGAACCGCATGTGCACCTACGAATCGTCGTTGAGCAGGGAGGATGACGCGCACGTGCCTATCGAGGTCCACGCGCGGCGCATCGAGTTTGAGGAAGCGGACGCCATCCAGTGGATTCTGCGCGACATCACCCAACGCAAGGAATTGGACGGTTTGCGCGGCGACCTGACCTCGATGATCTATCACGATCTGCGCTCCCCGCTGGCGAACATCTCCTCCAGCCTCGATATTTTGTACACGATGGTGCCCGAGAAAGAGCGCGAGACCGTGCTTGCCATCATCAAGATCGCCGAGAATTCCACCGAGCGCATCCAACGGCTCGTCAACTCTCTGTTAGATGTGAACCGCCTCGAGTCGGGGCAACCCGTCGTCAACCAGAAACCTGTGGACGCGCTGGCGCTCATCCAACAGGCGGTGGTGGATATGCAACCCGTGGCAGATGGGCGCCGGCAGAAACTCGAATCCCTCCTGCCCGCCTCCCTGCCGCCCATTTGGGTGGATGAGGATATGGCGCGGCGCGTGTTGATCAACCTTGTGGAAAATTCGAGCAAGTTTACCCCTACCGAAGGCGAGATCCAGGTCGGCGCAAAACACGAAGATAGCTGGGTGCACCTATGGGTGAAGGATACAGGCCCCGGCATCCCGCCTGCGGAACAGGAGCGCGTCTTCGACAAATTTACGCGCATGCGCGGCTCGAACAAGCCCGGTCTGGGGATCGGACTTGCCTTCTGTCGCCTCGCCGTGCAAGGACACGGGGGAAATATCTGGATCGAAAGCGATTCGGGCAGGGGCGCAACGTTCCACTTTACATTTCCCGTAGCGACGATGGAACAATCGACTCTTCACGCGGGGTAAAGGATTCGTTACGTTTGGAAGTTGATGGGGGAATATCTTATTCGCTACATTGCGCTATTAAAACAGTAAATCGCGCTTATAGCGGGATCATGGCATGGATACGAATTGTCGCGTTAAAAATGCGATCTACAGATTTGATTTCAGGAACTCAAACGTCCGTTCCCATGCCAACGTTGCCGCGGCGGAGTCGTATTCGGGGCGATCAGATTCGACGAACCAGTGGGCAACTCCGGGGTAGATGTGAAGCGTCGCGTCCACGCCCGCCTTTTTGAACTCCGCGAAGGTGTTCTCTACATACTCGTTCGGTTCCCATTCGTCGTTGTCGCTGTAATGCCCCATCACTTTGGCGGCGACCTTTCCATATTCGATGCCTTCGTTGCCGTAGAAAAGGACAACAGCCGCAATTTGTTCGGGTTTGTACGCGGCAGTGATCAAAGCCCACGCCCCGCCCATTGAAAACCCAATCACGCCGATCTTGTCGTTCACCAATCCGCGTAGATGATCTTTTGCCGCCATCACCGCATCGCCGACAAGTTGACCGTCGCTTTTTTCCATCAACTCCTTCGCTTCGTCAATCGTCTTCGCAACTTGACCGTCTCGCAAGTCGGGCGCGAGCGCGGTGAATCCCTGCTCGGCAAGTTGATCGCAAACCTGCTTGAAGAACGGCTTGAGTCCCCACCACGCGTGGAGGAGGAGTACGCCAGGTCCGCCATTTTCTGGCGCGGCAAGATACGCGTTGACCTTTTTGCCACTCACATCGAGTTGGATTTCAGATTTTTGGATGGGCATGTGATACTCCTATTTGATTTTATAGCGCATGATCAATTGTGTTTCAGAAGCGCGACCCGCTTCCACAAAACCAACCTCGCGGAACGCGGAGGCGATTCCCATGTAGCCCGCATAACTGCCGAGTTTTTGCCCAGCCAGTTTTTCGGTTTGCATGTCAATCGGGTATCCCTCGACGATCTTTGCGCCATGCTTTTTTGCATACGCCACAGCGCCGCGCAACATCTCAACCATCAAGCCCTGCTTGCGAACGGATTTATCCACAAAAAAGCAAACGATAGACCAGACGGGCTTCTCATCTACGCGTTTGAGGATGCGGGAATTTTCGAGCGCCAGATAATTCTCGCGCGGACCCACCGAACACCAGCCAGCGGGTTTGCCATCCACATACGTGATCAACCCAGGTTCCTGTTTCTTTTCAGTCATCTGACGAAGGATTTCTTTTGTTCCCCCGCCGCGCAACTTTTTGAAATCCGAACGATCCAGCCGCCAGAACATGCACCAGCATCCCGCATACCCGCCATGTTCGCCAAACACGGAGACCATATCATCCCATCTTTTTATTGTCAGCGGCAGGACTTCGATTTTGCTTTTTGGCATGTTTGATTCCTTCGCTCGATAATAATAGAACGTATATTCTATGTCAAGGGAAAAATAAAAGACGGCTTGCCGCCGTCCTTTGGATTTACAACCACCGCCTCACACGGGACCTGTAGCCTGTGTACGCCTCCCCAAACTTTTTCTCCAGATACGCCTCTTCGTGCTCGATGACCAGCTTGTTCATCAGGAAAATAAAAACTGGCGCAAGCGGGATTCCCCACACATTCCCGAACGCGAGCGGAAAACCGATCAGCATGAGAACCATTCCAAGATAGATCGGGTTGCGCGTGAGGCGATACACTCCACTTGAAACGATCGTCTTCACCGACCCATGCGGATTCACCGTTGTCCGCGCTTTTGTAAAGGCATACAATGAAAGCAAGCCGAAAAGAAAGCCAATTCCTGCCAGCGCCAGACCAATGTTACGAATCATCGGCGATATAACCATTGGCAAGAGGATAAACTTGCCCAACAGCCACGCGGCAACAATGTGAATCAACAACAATATCGGCGGGTGGATTTTCACGCTTGCATGATCTTTATGTTCGCTCATTCAACTCAATTCTCCAATTCTCTATTTCTCTAGTCTCCAATCTCCAATCTCTCTTCCCCCTAACTCCACCCCTCCAACGTCTCTTTCACCTTCATCAAAAACCAATCCGCCGACGCGCCATCGAGAATCCGATGATCGAACACGAACGAGAGATACACCATCGGGCGGATGGCAATCGCATCGCCTTCGGTGACGACCACGCGCTTTTGCATTTTGCCGACCCCAAGAATTCCACACTGCGGTTGGTTGATGACGGGAAACGCGAACAACGATTCGCCAGTGCCGTGATTGGTCAGCGTAAAAGTTCCGCCTTTCACTTCGTCCGTTTGCAGTTTCTTCGTCCGCGCGCGATTCGCCAAATCGTTGACCGAACGCGCCATCGCCAGCAGGGACAAATTATCAGCGTTCTTGATGACAGGCACGATCAAGCCATCCTCTCCCAGCGACGTTGCCATGCCGAGATTGACCGCCGTGTGAACCAGCACGCCTTCGTCTGACCATGACGAGTTGACTATGGGATAACTCTTCAGCCCCGCGACGATCGCCGTCATAAAATATGCCGTGAACGTGAGATTGACTCCATCGCGCGAGAAAATTTCCTTGTTGGCAGAACGATGCTTTACCACGCGGCTCATGTCCGCTTCCATCACGGTCAAGACATGCGGCGATGTATGCTTGCTCATCACCATATGCTCCGCGATGGATTTGCGGATGGGGGAATGTTTGATGAGTTGGTCGCCTTCACCTGCGACGATGGACGATGGACGACTGACCATGGTCTGTGGTCTGTGGTCTATGGTCGTCTTTCCACTGTCCACGAAACTCAACACATCATTCTTCGTGATCCGTCCATTCAACCCCGTGCCAGCCACTTGTTGTAAATTGACTCCATGCTCCGCCGCGATCTTTGCAACGACAGGAGAGATAAAGCCCAAGTCCATACTGCGTACTGCGGACTGCGTAACAGGTTGCCCAACTGATAACTGACTTGCACTGAGCCCAGTCGAAGTGTCACTGCTCACTTTCGCGTTCACTTGCGGCGCACTTTCCACTCCTCCACTTTCCACCGCTTCCCCCGCCTTCCCAATCAACGCCAACACCGCCCCCACCTTCGCAGGGACTCCCTCCTCCGCCATGATCTTCAACACCGTTCCAGACGCAGGCGCGGGGATTTCCGTGTCCACTTTATCGGTGTTTACTTCAAGCAAAGGCTCCAACTCCTTAACCGAGTCGCCTTCTTTCTTCAGCCATTTGATTACAGTCACTTCCTCAACGCCTTCGCCGAGTAATGGGACTAAAACTTTCGTTGCCATAAAATCTCCTTGTGAACCGCTAAGCGCGCAAAGACCGCTAAGAAAAACCTTTTAAATCTTCGCGCGCTTTGCGCTCTTCGCGGTTAATGAATTTCAGGGTATTGATTCGGATCAACCTCGCTCATCATCTCATACACAGCATCGAAAATCGTCTCCGCATTAGGTTTACTCCAATAATCGCCATCCGAGCCGTAGGCTGGTCTGTGCGCTTTTCCACTCAAAGTTCTGGCGGGTGAATCTAAATGGAAATAACCGCCTTGTTTCTCGATGACTTCCTGCATCATATACGCGGACGTTCCGCCTGGCACGTCTTCGTCCAAGAATAAAACGCGGTTGGTTTTCTTCAACGATTCAACGATCATTCCATGAACATCAAACGGCAAAAGCGACTGCACATCGATCACTTCAACCTCAATCCCAACCCTTGATAATTTCTCCGCCGCGTCGAGCGCGATGCGGCAACATGCTCCGTACGTGACGAGCGTAACATCGCTCCCCTCACGGATCACCTCAGGCACACCGAGTGGGACAGTGAACTCACTGATGTTATCGGGCAGGCGTTCCTTCACGCGATAACCGTTCAACACTTCAACGACAACAGCAGGCTCATCCGATTTCAGCAACGTGTTGTAAAAACCTGCGGCGCGGGTCATGTCGCGCGGCACCAGCACATTCATCCCGCGCACGAGATGGATTAACCCCGCCATCAACGAACCCGAATGCCAGACCCCCTCCAAACGATGACCGCGCGTGCGCACGATCACAGGCGCGGCTTGTCCGCCTGCCGTGCGCCAATGCAATGTCGCCAAATCGTCGGACATGATTTGCAGCGCATATAAAAGATAATCGAGATATTGAATTTCACAAATGGGTCGCAGTCCGCGCATTGCCATGCCGATCGCCTGCCCCATGATCGTCGCCTCGCGGATGCCCGTATCGCTCACGCGCAACGCGCCGTATTTTTCCTGCATTCCTTTGAAACCCTGATTCACATCGCCGAGAAAACCAACGTCTTCACCAAACGCAACTACGCGCGAGTCACGCCCCAAAATAGAATCGAACGCCGCGTTGATCACCTCAAAGCCCATCATCGTCGGCGACGATGCCGAATAGGCGGGCTTGGTCTCCGCAACCGAAACAGCCGTCCCGTTATAAAGATGCGAGCCGTATCGCGTCTCGTTGATCGCATCCTGTTCATTTTTCCACTGGACTAAAACCTGCTTGGATGGATTCGCCTCGTCGCGCAGGATTCGCAACGCCTCATGCGCCGCGCTGTGGACATCCCGCCTCGCCACCGACGGGAGATTTGCGAGCCGCTCTTTGAGCCGACTCAACTCGTCGGCATGACTCGAACTGCCCGCGATCTCGTCGAGCATATCCATCACGTGACTGCGCTCCTCAAGGATCGGATTCAAATACGCGTCCCACGCCAGTTTGCGGATTCCCTCCACAGCCTCGTAGTCCGCTTGTTCGAGGGCGACCAATTCGAGGTCCGAAGCGACGCGGTTGTCTATGATCCATTCGCGCAATTTGCGGACACAGTCAAAGTCTTCCTCGAACTTGAGTCGCTCAGGAGTCTTGTATCGCTCGTGCGAGCCGCTTGTGCTGTGTCCCTGCGGCTGGGTTACTTCATTGACATGCACCAACGCGGGGACGTGATGCTCGCGCGCGTTGTCTGCCGCTTTGGAGAATGTTTCGAGCAGGGCGGGGTAATCCCATCCGCGCACTTGATAGAGATCGTAACCATTGTTGCAATCGGGGTCGCGTTGGAAACCACGCAAAATTTCGTACATGTTTTCCTTGACCATCTGATATTTGTTCGGGACGGAGATGCCGTAGCCGTCGTCGTACACAACGATGACCGCGGGCGCTTGCAAAACACCGATGGCATTGACCGCCTCCCAAAACATTCCTTCGGAGGACGACGCGTTGCCGATGCTAACGAATGCAACTTCATTTCCATTCTTCGTGAATTGATTGTTGACCTCAAGCCCGCGATACACCACCGACGCGTACGCCAGCCCCACCGCGCGCGGCATCTGCGTGCCTGTCGGCGAAACGTCTGCCGCCGTGTTATACGATTCGGTTTGATTCGTCCATGTGCCGTCGGGGTTGATGTAACGGTTTGCAAAATGCGCGTTCATCGAACGTCCCCCCGTGTTGGATTCGTGATTCACATCGGCGTGCGCGTACGTCTGGGCAAAAAATTCCTGGATATTCATCACCCCTAACATGAACATCCAGGTCTGGTCACGATAATATCCCGAGCGCCAATCGCCTTTGCGGAACGCGCGCCCGATCGCAATGTTGACAAGTTCCTTGCCGTCGCCGAAAATGCCGAACTTCGCCTTGCCGCTCAACACCTCGCGCCGTCCGATCAACGAAGCCTGCCTGCTTTGATAGGCGAGGCGGTAATCCTTGATAATCTCTTCTATTTCGAGGGGAAGTTGATCCGAACCCTTTCTTTTAGGCATGAAGTGTTTCTCCTGAGGTTGGGTTGAGGAGGATTATAACAAACCCAATTATACTTGCGCCATGAAACCTCATCCCGTCATCCAAACACCCATCCCGCCCGATGTGATCGACCTCGGCTTGGGCAACCCGCCGCTTTCGTTGTTGCCTCTCGACATGATCCGCGAGTCTGCGCAACAGGCGTTGGCGCGCAACGACAATTCCATTTTGCAATACGGCACTGAGCAGGGCAACGGATATTTCCGCGCGGCGTTGGCGAATTTTCTCAGCGACGGCTATGGATTTTCGGTGAACGCCGACAACCTCTTCGTCACCACTGGCATCTCGAACGGATTGGATCTGATTTGCAGTCTCTTCACCAAAGCGGGCGACACGATTCTCGTCGAAGAGCCGTCCTATTTTTTGGCATTGCGGATCTTTGCCGACCACGGATTGAATGTGGTCTCTGTGGATACCGACGAAAGCGGACTCGTCCCCGCTTCTCTCGAGGAGAAACTGGCTGGTTTGCCTCCGAGATTCCTTTATCTCATCCCGACCTTTCAAAACCCGACAGGCTACACCCTAACGCAGGAACGCCGCGAACAGATCGTGCGACTCGCCGAAAAACACAACTTCCTCATCGTTGCGGATGAGGTCTATCAACTATTGAATTACTCCGAGCAACCGCCCAAACCTTTCGGCGCATTCGTTGACTCGAAACACGTCATCTCGCTGGGATCGTTCTCGAAGATCCTCGCCCCAGGTCTGCGACTCGGTTGGATGCAGGCACACGCAGACATCATCAACCGTTTCGCCAACAGCGGACTCATGGACAGCGGCGGCGGGTTGAATCCGTTCACGTCCGCGATTCTACGCGGGGTCATCGAATCGGGTGGGCTGGGAAATAATATCGCGAGGCTAAAGCAAATTTATCTGAGTCAAATTCAAGTGATGGATGAAGCGCTGCGTCGTCATCTGCCCCAAGCCAAGTACACCATCCCTCGCGGCGGATATTTCTTCTGGCTGAAATTCCCCGATAGCATGGACATCGGCGCGCTCCGCAAACAAGCAGGCGCGTTCAACGTGGACTTCCGCCAAGGCGCGTTGTTCTCAAGCAGTAGCGGATTAAAGAATTACATGCGCTTATGCTTTGTCATGTACGAAGCGGACAAGATCGAAGAGGGCGTTCAGCGTCTGCGCGAACTTTATTTATCCAAAGCGGCTTTCACCGCCGCATAAACATCCACCAAGCCGTAACCGAACGCGGCATTCGGCGCGCCGCCTTCAAAACAACCAGCCGATGTATCCCCAGTGTAAGGTCGCGCAGTCTCGATGATGAGTTGCTCGGTGCGATCAATATCGCCGATGAGGGATGGGTCTGCAGACCACAGCAACGCCACCACGCCAACAAGGTGAGGTCCCGCCATCGATGTGCCGCTGGCGAATCCATATCCGCCGCCCGGTGTGGAGGAGAGAATATCCACGCCCGGCGCGACGATATCCGGCTTGATACGACCGGAACCGTCGGCAGTGACGGGACCCCGACTGCTGAAAGGAGCCATATCGCCAAACTTATCGATCGCTCCCACCGAAAAAACCGAGTCGTATAACGATAAGGGCGCGTTGACCGTGTTGCAACTTGGTCCGTCGTTGCCCGCCGAAACCACCACAAAGATACCCGCGTCGCGCAAATGATCCGCGCCATACAGCAAGGCGTTGGGATCGCATCCTTCAAGTTCGGGGCATCCCCACGAATTGTTCAAGACATCGGCGGCGCGCGTTGGGTCGCCATCGGTAAAGGGATCGCCACCCTGCGGGAACGGGGCAAACATGAACTGCATACAATCCAGGTACAAGGCAGGGTTGGCAAGGTTGCGATTCAAATTGACGCAACCGATCCATGTTGCGCCGGGGGCAATGCCGATCCCATTTTGACCCAGGATCGTGCCGAGGGTATGCGTGCCATGACCGCCATCATCGTAAGGGGATGGTTTGTGATTCCACGGGTCGAACCAGTTGTAATCGTCGCCCGAAGCGTTGCCGCGATAGCGCTCCGCAAGTTCGGGATGAGTCCCATCCACGCCGCTGTCGGATTGCCCGACGACGATCCCCTCGCCGGTTGCGTCGAACTCATTCCACACTTTGTCCGCGCCGATCATTGTCACGTTCCATTGCGTCTCGCTGGGAGGGCTTTGAGTACCGCCGCCCATTGCCAGCGCTTCAACCACAGGCGCCGGGCGCAGGCGCGGGCTGGGAATGACACGATCCACCTCGGGGCGGGTAAACAAGAACAGCCGCACGAGCGTTCCGCCGCGCACCTCCAATGCGTTAACGAGATAATACGGCGTATACTCCACGCCCACCGCGTCGAACGCTTCGCGCAAACCAGCCTGCGTTTGATTCGCATGATCGGTGAGCGCTTGATACGCGGCTGTCCTGCGCTCGTCGATATCCGCGATCTGACGCACGCTCGATAAATCCGCTTGATCTTTTAGGATGACGAAGAGGCGGTCGCCGTAAAACCCGGGATGCCCTCCGAAAGAAAATAACAGGATGACTGCCAGCCATGCCGCGCCGGCGCCAACCCAACCCAACGCGCGCCTCAGACCGGACGGGGAACCTGGTCCGGCTACCCAACTCACAACCAGCCCGACGATTCCAACCGCCAGCCCCAAGCCAATGACAATGCCGACAGCCTTGGTGGCAAGCGCAAGAATATCGCCGAGTACGATGGTTAACTCGGTGGGGTCGAAAAATACCAAGCCCGCCCAGCAGAGCAAACCAACGAGGATCATTCCCGCCACACGCGAAGGCATCACTGTGGCAACAGCAAACGCAAACGGCGGAAGGATGGCAAGCAAAATCAATTGCGAGCCATCGTACCCAAGCGCGGAACCCAGCAGGGACAACGTCACCCCAATGCCGAACGCATCGAGCAATTTGTTTCCGGTGGTCGATTCCATCGTCAGCGCGGCGCATACGCCGAACGA
>JAJTXU010000061.1 GCA_021462845.1 Anaerolineales bacterium | reverse complement strand
GGTTTATTTCCCGAAGTAATATATGAACACTTGCTCAGATATTCAATAATATGAAACTCACCGAACTCAAAGCCATTCAACTTGCCGAACTCTTCAGCGCCCTCAGTGACGCCAGCCGCGTGCGGATCATTGCCCTGCTCCTCGATGGCGAGATGGGCGTCGGCGCGCTCGCCGAGAAATTGAACATGACCGAATCCGCCGTGTCGCATCAACTGCGCGGACTGCGGCAGATGCGCTTCGTGCGCGCGCGCAAAGATGGCAGGCAAGTCTTCTATCGCCTGGACGACGATCATGTTGAAAAACTATATCGCATGGGTCTTGAGCATGTGGAGCATGGATAATCCGTAACTAACACGTAGTGACGACTTCAGTCGTCAGCATTTCAGGTAAACAGCGACTGAAGTCGCTACTACATCATAGAGAAACAGGAATCCTTTCATGGAACAAACAATAGACATTGACATCCCATTATTACTCCCAGGCGTTGAGAACGAGAAAGACGAATGCCTCATGCGGCTCGAAGCGGCATTTCAAGGCAAAAAGGGAATTATCCGCGCCCATGTTGAGCGAGACAAATCGCCCATTGACCTGTGCCTGCATTACGATCCCAATTTATTGACGCTCTCCGATGTGAAGCGACTCGCCGAACTGGCTGGAGCGCAGATCGTCAACCGCTATCATCACGAATCGATTCCCATCGAAAACATGGACTGTTCCGATTGCAGTCTCGTCATCGAGCATAGCGTCGGGCGCATGGACGGCGTGCTGTCGGTCAACGTCAACTACCCCACTGAAAAAATGTGGATCGAATACGACAATCACAAGGTCAATCGCGCCGCCATCGAAAAGCGAGTGCGCTCGCTGGGGTATCAAATTCCGCTCAACGAATTTCAAGCGCGTTTGCAAGAGAATCGCGAATTGCTGTTCAGTCTTTTATCAGGATTATTTCTGTTGATCGGCTGGCTCGGCGGCACATTCTTTAGCTTTCCTTCATTCCTCAGCATCGGACTCTTTGCCATCGCGTACGTTTTAGGCGGATGGGATGTCTCGCGTCATGCGTGGCACGCGCTCCGCGAACGCCGCCTCGACACAGACGGGCTGATGGTCGTCGCCGCAATCGGCGCGGCATTCCTCGGCGAGTTTGCCGAAGGCGCGTTGCTTCTGTTCCTCTTCAGTCTCGGTCACGCATTGGAAGAACGCGCGTTAGATCGCGCTCGTTCCGCCGTTCGCGCATTGGCAGACCTTGCGCCAAAAACCGCATTGGTGAAACGCGACGGCAAAGAGCAGGAACTCCCTGTTGAGTCGTTGCAACTCGATGACGTGGTTATCGTCCGCCCAGGCGTGCGCATCCCCGTTGACGGAATCATCCTCGACGGAAATTCTGGCATTGATCAATCATCCGTCACTGGCGAATCTCTTCCCGTTGATAAAACGGTCGGCGATCAAGTTTTTGCCAGCACAGTCAACGGCGAAGGCGCGCTCGAAGTCAAAGTGACGCGCCTCGCAAAAGATTCCACGCTTGCGCGCGTGATGAAAATGGTCGAAGAGGCGCAAGCGCAAAAATCGCCGACCCAGCAGACCGTCGAAAAATTTGAGCGGGTTTTCGTCCCAGCCGTTTTGATTCTCACCGCGCTTGTCATCGTCATCCCACCGCTGTTCGGCTTTCCGTTCCGCGAATCGTTTTTACGCGCGATGACTTTGCTCGTCGCCGCGTCGCCATGCGCGCTCGCGCTCGGCACGCCCGCCGCAATTCTCGCGGGCGTTGCGCAAGCCGCGCGAAACGGCGTGCTGGTGAAAGGCGGCGCGCATCTTGAAAATCTCGGTTTGCTCAAAGCCATCGCCTTCGACAAAACTGGAACCGTGACTCACGGTCAGCCCGAGGTGACAGATGTGGTGGCGATTCAGTCGTCGGCTTGGAGTGAAGCGGATTTATTATCCACTGCGGCGGGAGCGGAATCGCGCTCGGCGCATCCGCTGGCGCAAGCGGTCGTGCGCGCGGCTCAGACTCAGGGTCTGCCTGTCTCGCCAGTGGACGATGTGGAGTCGCTGACGGGGCGCGGCTTGAAGGCGATGATGCGCGGCAAAACGATTTGGATCGGCAATCAAAAGTTGATGAACGAAGCGGGCGTGGCGCTTTCATCCAAATCAATTTCACGCGCCGAGTCGTTGCAAGGACAAGGCAAAAGTTTGATGTGGGTCGCTGAAGATAAAACTGCGATTGGCTTGATCGCGCTGGCAGACACGTTGCGGAAAGAAGCCGCGCCGACGATGACCGCGCTCAAAAGATCGGGCGTGGCGCACACCATCATGTTGACGGGCGACAACGCGCGGTCGGCATCCGCGATCGCAAATGAAATCGGGCTGACCGAATTCCGCGCCGACCTCATGCCCGAAAATAAATTGACCATCATCCGCGATCTGGTAAAAGAATATGGTCAAGTCGCCATGATCGGCGACGGAGTCAACGACGCGCCCGCGCTTGCCAACGCCACAGTCGGAATCGCTATGGGCGGCGCAGGAACGGATGTCGCGCTCGAAACCGCCGATGTCGCGTTGATGGGCGACGACTTAAGCAAATTGCCTTTCGCCGTCGGCTTGGGACGCGCCACACGCGCGATCATCATTCAAAACTTATTCATCGCGTTAGGCGTGATCGGTTTGCTCATTTTCACGTCATTGACTGGTATCATCAGCATCGGCATCGCCGTCGTCTTCCACGAAGGCAGTACGCTGGTCGTTGTAGCGAATGCGTTGAGATTATTGCATTACAAGCAAACTTAATAAGCGAGTATAAAATAAACATGAGCGACAAAAGACAAACTAATCCAGCTATACTTTTTATCATCGGCGGAATTTTACTCATCGTTTCGGCAGTGTGGATCACGTATCAAAATATCGAAGCCGCACAAACGTCCACAGCGCTTTCAGAAGAAGAAATAGACGCGCTCGTGCCGCGCATTTCGCTGAATGATGCAAAAGCCGCGCTTGATACATCTGCGGCAATATTTTTAGACGTTCGTTCAGCGGAGGCGTATCAAGAAAGTCATATCAAAGGCGCGGTCAATATTCCGCTGGCAGAATTGGAAGCGAGAATCGGCGAACTTGATCCAAATCAATGGATCGTCACTTACTGTACCTGAGTAAACGAACATTCAAGCGCCCGTGCGGCGTCTATCTTACTTGCAAACGGTTTCAAAAAAGTGAATCCAATCCTTGGCGGCTTTGAAGATTGGCAAAACGCCAATTATCCGACACAACCTTAATTATCAAAAAAACAGGAGCGCACATGCAGACCGCAAAATTTCATCCGTTGAGTTTCACCGAATATCCGCCCGAAGAAATGATCCAACGCGCCGCAGATTTTCGCCAGCACATGCAACAGCGCCGTACCGTGCGGCATTTCTCAACCAAGCCTGTTCCGCGTGCAGTGATTGAAGAGTGTCTCGTCACGGCAGGCACTGCGCCGAACGGAGCGAATTTACAACCCTGGCATTTTGTTGTAGTGAGCGATCCAAAAGTGAAACATGAAATTCGCGTGGCGGCGGAAGAGGAAGAGCAAGAGTTTTATCAGCGCCGCGCCCCGAAAGAATGGCTGGAGGCGCTCGCTCCGCTTGGCACGGATGAACATAAACCGTTTTTGGAAGATGCGCCTTATTTAATTGTAGTCTTCGGGAAAAATCACAGTGAGTTAGCTGACGGGCGTAAAGTAAAAAATTATTACGTCCATGAATCGGTTGGGATTGCAACGGGTTTTCTGATTGCGGCGATTTATCATGCGGGCTTGGTCTCGCTCACCCACACCCCCAGCCCAATGGGATTCCTCAACGGCATTCTGAATCGACCGTCAGATGAAAAGCCATTTCTTTTGCTGGTAACAGGCTTCCCGGCGGATGATGCGGAAGTTCCTAATATCACCAAAAAGCCGCTGGAAGAAATCGCGACGTTTATCTAAGCATTTCACTGCACGGCAATCATTGATCGCCGTGCAGTTTTTTTATTCTTCTTCCCCACTCAATAATTTAATGCGTTCCCACGGCTTTAGCTTTTCATCTTCAGCCAAAAGACTTTTCAATTGAAAGAGTTCGTCGCGCAACGCGGCGGCTTTTTCAAATTCCAAATTCTTCGCAGATTCTTTCATTTGTTTTTCCATCTCGTGAATGATCTGCCGGAGTTCGTTGCGCGGCATATCGTCCTTCACTTTATATGCGCCTTTGGCTTCGCCCACAGATTTAGAAGTTAACTCCTCGGTCAAATCATGAATGGCTTTGGTAATGCTAATCGGCGTAATGCCGTTCGCTTCGTTGTATTTCATTTGCTTGGCGCGGCGGCGATTGGTTTCGTCAATGGCGCGCTTCATCGAGTCGGTCATTTTGTCGGCGTACATGATCACCCGCCCGTTGACGTGCCTCGCCGCGCGACCGATCGTCTGGATCAACGCGGTCTCTGAACGCAGGAAACCTTCCTTGTCCGCGTCCAAAATTCCGACCAGCGACACTTCGGGCAGATCCAAGCCTTCGCGCAGCAAGTTGATTCCCACCAGCACATCGAACACGCCCAGCCGCAGGTCGCGCAGGATGCCCACACGCTCGAGCGTCTCCACCTCAGAATGTAAATAGTGAACTTTCATTCCCAACTCTTGCAAGTATTCAGATAAATCTTCGGACATCCGCTTCGTCAGCGTGGTGACGAGAACCCGCTCGCCTCTCTCGACCCTCTGCCTGATCTCGCCAATGAGGTCGTCCACCTGCCCCTTCGTCGGACGCACCTCCACCTCGGGGTCAACGAGTCCCGTCGGGCGGATGATCTGC
Source organism: Anaerolineales bacterium (assembly GCA_021462845.1). Taxonomy (GTDB): domain Bacteria; phylum Chloroflexota; class Anaerolineae; order Anaerolineales; family Villigracilaceae; genus Defluviilinea. Next base: position 15,909 of record JAJTXU010000061.1, on the reverse strand, counting down.
TCGACAACTTGCTCCGCGTGTTGCATTTCATACGGTCCAGGCGTGGCAGAGGTGTAGATGGTGCTTCCCATCACCTCTTCGAACTCCTCGAACTTCAACGGACGATTATCCACTGCGCTCGGCAAGCGGAATCCATATTCGACCAGCGTTTCTTTTCTCGCTTTGTCGCCGTTATACATCCCGCGAATCTGCGGGACGGTCATGTGACTCTCGTCAATCACCAGCAGATAATCTGTCGGCAGGAAGTCAATCATCGTCCACGGATGCGTGCCAGCCGCGCGGCGATCTAAATGCCGCGAGTAATTCTCGACGCCTGAGCAATAGCCGACCTCTTTCAACATTTCGAGATCGTAGCGCGCGCGTTGTTCGAGTCTCTGCGCTTCGAGATGTTTGCCTGTCTCTTTGAAGAATTTCAGCCTGTCGTCCAACTCCGCTTCGATGTCGGCAATCGCATCCTTCAATTTGTCGGCGGCGGTAAGATATTGCTTGGCGGGATAGATCGAAATTTCGTTCGGCTCGTCGTACACTTCGCCAGTCACCGAATTGAATTGCATGATGCGCTCCACCTCGTCGCCGAAGAAAGCGATACGGAATCCTTTTTTATCTTCATACGCGGGGACGATCTCCAACGTGTCGCCGCGCACGCGGAACGAACCCGTCTTCAAGTCCATGTCGTTGCGCTGATACTGTGATTCGATCAACTGGCGGAGCAAGGCATTACGCCGATACATCTCACCCACCTTGAGAGTCACGGTCCCCTTGCCAAACTCTTCGGGGTTGCCTAAACCGTAAATGCAAGACACCGAAGCGACGATGATCACGTCGCGCCGCGAGATCAGCGCGGTCGTAGCCGCTAACCGCAAGCGTTCGATCTCCTCGTTGATCTGCGTCTCTTTTTCGATATACAAGTCGTGGCGCGGAACGTATGCCTCAGGCTGGTAATAATCATAGTATGAAACAAAATACGACACCGCGTTCTCAGGGAAGAATTCTTTGAATTCGGCATATAACTGCGCGGCAAGCGTCTTGTTGTGCGCCATGATCAGCGCGGGCTTTTGCAATTCCTGAATGACGGAGGCAATGGCGAAGGTCTTGCCCGTGCCAGTGGCTCCGAGCAACACTTGATTCTTTTTACCCGCGCGAACGCCGTCCACGAGTCCGCGGATGGCTTCGGGCTGGTCGCCCATAGGTTGAAATGGCGCTTGAAGTTTGAAATCCATGTGAGTATATTTCCTGTGGGATAATCTGAACGTACGTTCTATATTGTACCGCGAAATGTCGAGGCGTCGAGTCCGCTGGGGAAACCGAGGCAGGCATCCCGTCAAAAAGAGGCGAGAGTATAATCGCGGTGAGGTATCCATGAAAACTACGTTGCGCATTGTCGGCATCCTGCTTTTTATTCCAGGCTTGGTTTTTTTCTTGCAGGGAATCAACATCCTGCCCGGCAGTTTTATGACGGGCGATCCGCAGTGGGCGATCAACGGCGGGATCATGATGGTGGTTGGCGCGGGGATGTATCTTTTTGCAAAACGAAATGGCTGACGAAATTAAAATCGGCGAGCGGGTGCAGGTGTGCCTGAATGTCGATGCGTGGGGAAATGCAGGCTGGTTTAACGGAACGGTGATTCGCATCGACCCATATTCAGCCCATCGAAGTTTCACTTGGGTAAAACTCGACACCGAATTTAACGGGCAGGGATTGATTTCGGTATTAAACCCCAAGAATATTAGGAAAATATAAGGCGGGGAGATGCTTGCGGGGTAAGACGAGTACAATGGTATGAATTATTCGCCGGCAGAATTTCTTGAGGCTGTCTTATGAAAAATAACAAGTTCATTCTTTCTGTCCTACTGATCTTCTCGTTTGCGTTCTCTGCCTGCGCGGGATTTGAACCAGAAGATGAGCCGGTCACAGGGAATTTCGGATCGCAATACACGCCGCAGGAACGTCAAACACGCGCCTTCGACGCCATTCAAAAACATCTTGCAGAGAATTACATCTACTATAAGTCCGCTGGGGTAGATTGGGACTCGCGTTTCGACGAGTACCATGCGCAGATTTCTGCCGGCCTGACAAACGACGAGTTCAACGCGCTGATGCTGGAGTTTGCAGGCAAACTACCCGAAGGCGCGCTCTTATTCCAATCACGCGACGAGCGGATCGCTTCTGAGACCGAGGACACTTCCACGTACCAGGGCATCGGCGCCTTCATCGGGTTTGCCGCGGAGGCTGTGCCGCACATTATCGTGCTAGGCGTGATCGAAGGATCGCCCGCCGAGCGTGCAGGCATCCGCGCGCACGATAGCATTTATGCGATAGACGGGAATCCTGTCTTGTTGGAGGAGGGGATCGACGTGGTCCAGCGCGTGCGCGGACCCGCCGGCAGCGTCGTCACCTTGAACGTGCAGACGCCGGGCAAACCAGAACGCACTGTCGAAGTGACGCGGGCGCAACTTGTCAGCGCCAGTCAACTGGAGGCGCGGCAAATCGATGTGAACGGGACGCCTTACGGGTACATCCTGTTTCCGGTGATCAGTAACGACAGCCTGCTCAAAGACCTGCTCGCCAATCTGCAAGAACTTACCACCAACCAGAAACTTGAAGGATTGGTTTTAGATTTACGCGTGGCGGGTTCCGGCAGGGGCTGGCCTCTCGAGGAATTGCTCAAACTCTTCCACAATGGAAAGGTGGGAACGTTTTATAACAGCCGGGAAATCGAGCAGACTGTTTCAGTGACCGGCGCCGATCTATTCGGATCGCAATCTGTGCCGCTGATCATCCTGGTGGGGCAAAACACAAACGGCTCGCCTGAGATCCTCGCGGCGGCATTGCAGGCAAGCAACCGGGCAATTGTGATCGGCGAGCCCACCTCAGGCGCTATCGAAGCCACAACTTTGTTTTACCTACCGGACGGTTCGCGCATCTTTATCGAGACCAGTTCCTTCAAATTGCCAAACGGTGAAGATATTGGGATCAACGGCGTCCAGCCACAAGTTGTCATTAACGCGGGATGGGACGATATCCTCCCCGCTAATGATCCTGTCCTTGAAAAAGCGCTCGAACTCTTGAGCGCGGGACCCGAACAATGAAAAAATTTCTTTTACTCGCAGTAACCGCGCTCCTCGCCGCATCCTGCCTGCCGCAAAATACTCAACTGCCTCAAAGCCCGCTACTGCCATTACTCGAACGCAAATCGGGGCTGATCGCCTATATAGGCATCGACGGGAATGTGTACGTTACCGACCAAAGCGGAAAAAGCCCCACCCCGGTGACAGACGACGCGGCGTTACCCGAAACCCAAACCAGCGCGTACCGTTATTACCAATTCCCAACCTGGTCGAAAGATGGAAATCAGATCGCCTATGTTGGCATCGAAGGCGCGGGCGCTTCGCAATCAAAAGCAGACCTATCCGTGTACAACGTGGACGCTGAAACTTCCACAGAAATTTATTCCAGCGACACAGAGTTTCCGTTCTATCTCTATTGGTCGCCGGACAATAAGAACGTCAGCTTGAAAAGCGCCTCTGCACGCAGGCAATCCATCCTCTTGCAAAACGTGCCGGCCACAGGGGCTGAACCTGTCATCCTTGACGCCGGGTCGCCATATTACTGGTCGTGGGCGCCCGACGGCAACACCATGATCGTACACACCGGCAGTGACGGGACTTCCACGCCGGAGCATCTCGCCTTCCTGCAAGTGGACGCAGGCGTGATCGAAGACGGTCTGGATGCAACCCCCGCTTCTTTCCAAGCCCCAGCCTGGTCGCCCAATGGGGAACGGATTCTCTACGTCCGCGTCAACGACGACGGCAAAAAGGAACTTGTGGCAGCCGATTCAAAGGGAGATTTTCAGCAAGCCATCGCGGAGTTCGAACTCAATACAGCGTTCGCATGGTCGCCGGATAGCGAATTGGTCGCCTATATCGAGGGGACCGAAAATCTCAACACTGCTGGCATTGTCGGCAAATTACATGTTGTCGACCTCGCCACATCGGAGGATTTCTTCCAAACCGACGATGTTCTTGCTTTTTTCTGGTCGCCGAACAGCAGGCAACTTGCCTACTTCAAACCTTTGCAAGTCACCGACTCGTCAGGTCAGCAACTGTCCGCCCTGCAACTCAACATGCTGGACGCAGTCTCCGGCGAAAGCAAAGAACTCTTCCCCTTCGCGCCCACCAACATATTTTCGAGTACACTGCAATACTTCGACCAATATCATCAGTCTGCCACGATCTGGTCGCCGGATAGCAACAATCTGCTCCTGCCCTTCATATCCCCGAACGGCACCCCCGGCATTGCCGTCGTGGCGGCGTCCGGTCAGTTGGAGCCCCGTCTGCTCGCCGAAGGATTTATCGGCTTTTGGTCGTGGAAATAACCGAACTCCACCATCCGTGTTCCTCCAGTTGTCTAACAGCTGGAGGAACATAACCAAGGGGAATCAACTCGACCTTCGCATGTTTACAAAAATATGGTGGTTCTACCGTTTTTAACGGGATAACTCGGGACAACTCTTTTCAAACACAAAGGCTTGCACTGAGCCTGTCGAAGTGACACGACGATCACCAAGGAAAACCCGATGAAATCAAGGCTCTTTTTTCTCCTTTGTGTCCTTCGTGTTGAGGCTCTTTCCCGTTAATTACGGGAGTGCCAATATGGGTCTACTCATTGTTATGGTGAATATTTGTGATAAGATGAATTGAACAACATTGACTACGCGCAGGTTTATTAGGAGACACAAAATGGCTTCCTACTTTCAATACGATGAAATGGCTTGGGATAAAGTTGCCGAGTTGCCGCGCGACACTCCACTCATTCTATCTCTCGGTTCAGGCTACGATTGGGATCTGGTCGCAAGCCAGCTAGGGAATCCAACCCATGTGGGACTTCTCCCGCCATTCCCATTCGGTTGGCGCGGAAGCGGACTCGAACTGCCCGACAAGATTTTCGCGCAATATGTTTTCAACTTGCTCGATAGTTTACGCGATGACGGATTTTCGCGCGTGTATTGCCTCGCGCCATCAGGGATTGATCCGCAATCCACATTCATCCTTCACCATTCACCCTTTGTTCTTCGCCTCCCCTCCCCTACTCACAACGCAGTGTCAACTTTTTTGCCGCCCGATTCAGAACGCGGAAAGGTGATTCTGATTCCAATTGGTCACACCGAACAACATGGATTCCACCTTCCCCTCTCGGTTGACACCATCATTATTGATTCAATTGCAAAAGGTACGGTGTCCAAAATGCCTACGCGCTGTTGGACGATGCCAGTGATGCCATACGGCGTCAGTACGCATCGTTCCTCTTTCGCGGCGACAATGAACGCAGGTGGACGCGCGTTTGAAGATTTCTGGGTTGCGACGATTGATCTACTCGTCTCACGCGGATTTGATCGCTTCTACTTGATGAGCGGACACGGCGGCAACACATCGTTTTTGGTCAACGTGGTGAAATATGCTGGCGAACGCCATCGTCGAATCTTTTGCGCAACATCTTTCCTGCATACATCAGGCAGAATCGGTTCGGAAGTGATTCCGAAATATCGAACATCAAAGATCGGCGGGATGGGTCACGCGGGCGAACTCGAAACTTCGTACATGCTTCATCTGCGCCCAGACCTTTGCCACATGGATCGTGTTGTTGACGAAACCGACTTCGTTGCAACACCTGATTACTACATGGATTGGATCGAAGGCGGCGCGCTGGTGGCGAATCCGCCATGGGATGATGATACGAAGACGGGCGCGTACGGCGCGGGGAGTCACGCTACGGCGGAGAAGGGCAAGTTGTGGCTCGAAGCCGCGATCGAAGAAAAAGCCGATCACGTGGAGCAGATCCACGAACAGCATGAGCGACGCGAGAAGAGGCGGAATGAGGGGTTTGGGTTGTGGGGGAAGGGGAAGTAATTGGTAAGTGGTAATTGGTAATTCGCTGGTCGAGTAGCGAGCGCGGTTTGCGAGCGTATCGAGACCAGAGACTAGAGATTAGAGAATTAGAGAATTAGAGAAATAGAGAATTGAGATGTGCCGCGACCTTTTGAGAGAGTCGCGGCACATTTTTATTTTGTTGCGGACTTTTGCTTTTGCCAGAGGCGACGATCTTCTTTTTTCTCGGCATCGAGATAGAGCGGATGAACTTCTTTCACAACTTGGTGTCCGTGCGATGTCCACAAGTCGGCGGCGAGATTGCGGGCGTCGCACTTCACGCCTTGCGATCTGAAGTATTGACACACGCGAGTCACGTCGCGCAAAAAGATCGCCCACGACGATGGATTCGCTTCGGTGAATGTCACCTGCGGGAAATCTATCAGCGTGATGTCGCCGTCCCAGTAGAGGATGTTGTAGGCGGACAAGTCGCCGTGGATCCGCTCGAGGGTTAGAAGCAGGTCCAAATTGCGAATGACGCGGTCAAACAACTCGCGCGCTTCATCGCGCTCGAGAGTCACCATGTTGAGAGTCGGCGCGGCATTGCCAACATCCCCAATGTATTCCATCAGGATGGCGTTCTTTTCCATGCTCACAGGCTTAGGCACATCCGCGCCCGCCGCGTGGAGCATTTCCAAGGTGCTGAACTCGTACGCGATCCACGATGTGTGACGCACTTCTTCGCCGTACGCCGTGCGCTTGATGATGGCGTTGATGTCTGCCTCCTTGACCAAGCGCTTGCCGTCTTTGCCGAGATCGGTGCGACCCGTGCGATAAATTTGATCGTTCTTGAGATTACGCAACGAGCGCGGACGATAGACCTTCGCCGCTAAAAGTTGCGCCTCTGACTCAGTGGACGCCTGACACAGATATACGGACGCCTCTTTGCCGCCCTTGAGCCGACGCAAGACATCGCTGATGAGTTTGTGCTCGTAAAACGGACCAATGGAATCGAGAAGCCACCACTCCTCAAATCGCGCGGCTTTGTAGGTGAACTTGTATGTGCTCGCCGAATCATCCTGTTGTGACTTGAACGCGTGATCCGACTCCGATTCTTTCTTCGGGTTGCGAAGCGGATATTTTTGTTTGCGTCCGTTTTTTGTTTCGTTGTTGAGTCGGTCGTCATCGTCCAACTCGTCGAAAATTTGAATGTATTGTTTTGTGTCCATTTTTATTTTTGGTTAGAAAAAGACATGACAGGTCTATTTCGTACAACGCCTAACCGAGTCACTTGCGCGGACATCGGGTAATGTTTATCGAGCATCTGCGGAGACCTGTCATGTCTGTGGGGAAAATTAAAACAAAAACCGCAGGGAATACGCCTGCGGCTGAATGGCAATATTTCGTAGTGACGACTTAAGTCGTCATTACACCGACAGGAGGCGCGTTCAAAAGTTGGGTTGTGGATAATACAGTGGCTTTCATGGCAACACGCCTCCTTTCAGGGTTGGGTAAGATGTTCGGAGTTTATCACTGGGGAAATTATGCGTCAAGGAAAAATCGGTGGTCGAGTATACACGAGCGATAGCGGGTGGCGTATCGAGACCACCAGTAACCAAAGCAATTTTGTAACAAGATTTCCATTATGGCATGGTGGTCTCGATACGTCCCGCGATGCTTCGACTGCGCCGCCAAAGAACGGCGGCTCCGCTCAGCAGGCGCGGGATTACTCGACCACCGATGTACGTAATCAAATAATCTTCCTCTTACTTTCAAACACAGGCTTATTCTCCAATATCCTCTGCGGCGAAAAAATGGACAGGTCGAGAGTCGGTGTTTTGCCCAGCATCAATTCGGCGATGTACCTCCCCACCGCGTGAGCCTGCTGAAACCCGTGACCTGAAAATCCGTTGGCAAAAAACAAGCCCTTGACTTGCGACGACTCGCCAAGGATCGCGTTGCCATCCAACGTGTTGACCTCATACAGCCCCGCCCAGCCGCGCAGGATTTTGAGTCGGTCAAACGAGGGGATGTATTCCACAAGTTCGGACCAGATCCGTTCCTCGAAAACGTTCTTCTCCCAGCGGAAATCATCATAGCCGATGCAATCGTCGGAAAACGACTTGCCGACCATGAACAGACCTTCGCCTTCGTGAATGACATATAAACCTGAGGGTAAAAACAACGCGGGCAAAACGCCTTCGCCGTGATAACTCGTTTCGACGATCGTAACCTGCCGCTTCGTCGGCGCGATCGGCAACTCCACGCCAACGGATTTGGCGACTCTTGGCGCCCATGCTCCCGCCGCGTTCATCACGATATTGCTGTTCAGTATTTCGCCCGATGCGAGTTTGACTCCAGAAACCTGATTTCCCTCTTTCAATATTTCAATCGCTTCCGCTTGGATATATTTCGCGCCCATGGAATCGGATTTCTTTCTATATCCATCCAACACCGCCATCGGCGACATCGTCCCATCCTGCACGCCCAACGTCCCTGCCGCGCAATCCTTGAGGTTGTAAAGCGGATACTCCCTCCGCACATCATCTGGCGTCAGCCAATAGACCAAACCGCCAAGACTGGTTTGCAACTCCCATCCAGCGCGCGACTCTTCCACGCTCGCTTCATCCAACACGAACAGATTCCCCTGCTGGCGAAAGGCGGGATCGGGCTTGACGCCGTCCACTTCCATTTCTTCGGCAAATCGCGCAAGGACTTCAAGCCCGTACTGCGACATCTGAATATTCTCTTTGATGTTGAACTGGATGCGCGTATTCCCGTCCGATAGCGGCGTGGACGCTTTCTCGTAGGTCGGGTCCATTTCGAGGATGGCGACGTTCAGGCGCGGATCGAATTTGAGCAGGTAATACGCGGTCGCGCATCCCATCACCCCGCCGCCGATGATGATTGTGTCGTGTGTGTTGTTTGGCATAAAGTAATTTCCTCAACGCGATGCTTTCGCTCGCCAACGATTCACTAACCGATTAGCGCAGACAATGGAAAAGCCGCCAACAATCAATGTGTAAACGATGAACAAAACAACATAAATTCGATTGGTTGACTCAAGCCACGCCGCCCTCGCAAAACGAGAATACTCGAAATATTCGCCCAAGGAGACCAATCTCCATTCCTGATAAAGCGATTCGCCCGCCGAAGAAATTTCCCGCCCTTCGGCTAGCAATGGGTAGATTGGGAGGAGCGACAAAACCGCGAAAATTATGATCGTCAACGCAATGATCACAATGGTTGAAATCGTTTTATTCATCTCTTCTGATTTCGAGCAGGGCAATTTACTTTCCCAGCGCGGCAAGGATCGAGTTCCAATCTTTGCCATTGGGCATGACAAAGAGACATTTACCTTTGCTGAGTTCCGCCCATTTCTCGCCTATCATTTTCTTTTCTTTTGAATCTTCATTGCTCCAAAGATGCTCACCTTTGTATTCAACGACAAGAAATTTTCCATTGGTTAATTCGCAAACGAAGTCGGGATAAAACTTATCGGTTGAGGTTTGGAGCCAGAATGAAAATTTGGAATGTCCGTCAAGGTTGCGGACCCAGCGTTTGACTTTGGGATGCGTGTCCAGCAATCGGGCGCACTCGAATTCTTCGCCTTCGGGTTTCAAATCGCCGACGACTTGATAGTAGTGTTTCTTGAAACTGTGCTGATGCGGATACAGCGCGTTGTTGGCGGGATACGGATAATCTTCGGGGTCGAAGGTGAAACATTTTTCAGGCGTTACGACAAGCTGATATTCTTTTGGCGAGAACAGAAAATCTTGAAAGGCTTGATTCTCAGCCTGATTTTGAAATTCTTTGATCTTCTTGCGCGCGGCTTCGCGCAGACGATACTTCTCGCGCCAAAGTTCATCGAGAGTCCAACGGCGGTTTTCGAGCAGGCGTTCGATCATGCCCAGCAGAAAAACCATCGATTCGTTCTGCGGAATGGATTTGTGCGGAATACTTTTATCGAGCCAGCCCGCCAAATTTTGCTTGGTCGCTTTCTGGTCGGAGGAGATCAGGTAGGCTTGCGATTGCGCTTCACGCATGAAATTTGTTTTGAGTTTTCCAGCCTCGCTGACATCAATTTCAACTGTGATGTTATCGGGCGACTCTTTAGGGAATTCCTCTTCCGAAAGATATGGGTCGCATTTAGCGAGCGCGATGGGACGCTCCATGAAGAAACTTTCATCGAATTGTTCGAGCAGTTTCCCCTGCTTGACTGCCAACACGGGAATCGAGAACGGCGTTTTCTTCAATTCTCTCCGAGTTTCTTCTTCCTCAGTGGGCGCATTGAACAACGGAGCGTTATCTATCAGCCAGGGCTGACTGGTTGTCGAGCGGATCAAGTCTTTTGCCTCCTGTTTTTCAAAGCCGTTATTGACGAGCGCATCTTGCAGGGCTTTGGCTGTCTCGCCGAATTTCAACGAGGAGACATAGGCGTAGGCGTGGTTGAGTTCGGCGTTTTCTTTTTTCGTCACATTGGGCAGGCGCAATACGCGCCCTAAAATTTGTTCCACTGCGGTGGCTGAATTCATTTCAGCGACACTGCATAGCACGTAAGCGAAAGAACAATCCCAGCCTTCGCGCAACGCCTGTTTGGTGATGATGTAACGCACGGAGCAATCTTCGGCAAATAAATTCATGCCTTCGATCTCGTATTCTTCGCCCGTCGCTTTTTTGATCTGGTCTTCAGGGATTTGATTGTCTTTCAGCAAACATTCCTTGACCATATCCACCGTGATGGACGATTTGCCTTTGTATGTTGGCTGTGCCTGCAACAACAAAATGGGACGGATATATTCGCCCGTCTTTGCGCGTTCTGCCCGCGCCAGCGCTTCGAGTTCGTTGCGTTTGCCGACCGATTGAGCGATTGCCACGCGCCAATCCTGCTCGGTTTCCAAATAGATGGGAAGTTTGATCATCCCCTCGGCTTTGAGTTCAGCCGCAGAGACGGTGTGCAGAACATTGCTGGGATGCGTTTCTTTCGCGGGCGTGGCGGTGAATTCGACGATGCACGAGGGCGAGAAACGGGAAAGGGTTGTAAATGAAAGATCGGTGCGAGCGTTGTGCGCTTCATCCACGATCACGATGGGGCGGTGAAGCGCGAAGACGTTGGCGAGAGAAATGATCGGCTTCGAGTCGGCATGTTTTTCGAGACCAGCCAAAAGTCGAGGAGGAAGCGAGGCGGGGAAATGTCCCATGAGCGAGCCGTTCTGCTCGTAAAATTTTCGGTTGGACGTCTCTTCGACGCGCACGGCTTGCATGGTGGAGACGACGATCGTGACGCCGTTGAGTTGCGCGGGCTGGACGGATAACGCTTCGCTCATGTCCAGCACTGTCACGGTTGACCCGATCGTTTCCAACGCCTGACGATACGGATGCTTCCTGTTTTTCAAGGCGTTGATCGTTTGCGCGAGGATCGCATTGGACGGAACCAGCCAGACGACGAGCGGCTCGTCGGTTTGCAGATATTCGCGCGCCGCAATTTCAATCGAATGCGCGGCGACCAATGTTTTTCCGCCGCCCGTGGGAAGCCGCAGACAGACGTAAGGCAGGTCGGGCAGTTCGGGCGCGGGGATGTAGGGAACGCTCAAACCAAACTTCTCGATGGTGATCTCAGAGAAGGCGAGATGCGGTTTTTTGTATTGCACACAGGCGCGGAAGAAATCGCGCAGGGCGTTGAGGGTGCGGAGTTGAAAGTCTTTGAGTTGCATATCATTTCCTCATGTCACTGCGAGCGGAGCGAAGCAGTCTCCTGTGTCGAGGAGAAGATTGCTTCGCAAAGTACGCTCGCAATGACACTGGTTATTTAAAGTGTTCTTCAAATAAATCTTTCCATTCAGGATTGAGGCTATTGATCAAGTCCATCTTCTTTTTTCGCGATCCTGCCTTGATTTGTTTCTCTCGAAAGATGGCGGCATTGACGTCGTCTCCACTTTCAAAATAAACAAGCTTGTGGATATTGTATTTTTTTGTAAATCCGCTGCCTTTGCCCGATTGGTGTTCCAACACTCTGCGTTGGAGATTGTTGGTAACTCCCGTATACAAAACGGTATGATGAGCGTTGGTCATGATGTAAACGCAATATTCTCTGTCAGACATACATCACCTTTCCAGTGTCACTGCTGTCAGTGTCACTGCGAGCGCTTCGACAAAACTCAGTGTAAACTCCGCGAAGCAGTCTCCCGTTGTCAGTGTCGCTGCGAGCCGCTGGCGAAGCAGTCTCCTCAAATGAGGGGATTGCTTCGTCGCGAAGAACAAGAGCGCTCCTCGCAATGACATTATGATATTTTGATTTCATACGGCACTTGCCGAAACGTGATGTTCAAACTTCGTAAAGTGTTCTCGCTCAACAACGCGCCATTCCCATAAATGACCTTTGCGCCATCATGCTCTGGCAGTTCCGCCAACAGCGGACGGGTCAACACGTTCCCGCCGTTGCGCGATTTGTCTTTCAGGATGCCGTTGTACAGCAAATACACCGCCACACCGTTGTGAATGCCGAGGAGAGGGCTGGCTTCAGACTTCCGAAGTCTCTGAGACTTCGGAAGTCTTTCGGGGAGAGGGACTCCCGTCTCCGTAAAATACACATGCCGCGCCAAATCTTCAAACGTGACTTCCTTTTGTATTTGACCCTGTGAATCAAACAATGTCTCGCCCAACTCGCAGAAACGAAAGCCGCCGCCCAGCCCTTCTTCTTTTTTCTTGTTCCCTTTCTGGTCTTTCCATTCGTACCCCTGACTGACGCGCTTCAAGCGTTCGGCGGTGATGTTCTTTGAAATATTTTCATCCATCTCGACCAGAATGAAACGACGATTCCCGCCGTCCTCTTTGTTCATCTGCAAAACGGCGTGACCTGTCGTGCCACTGCCCGCGAAGGAGTCCATGACAAGATCATCACCTCTCGTTGCAGATCGAACAAGCGATTTTACAAGACTTACAGGCTTAGGGTAAGAAAAAGTTTTAGTACCGAAGATTTTCTGTAATAGCTTTCCGCCTTCTTGATTCATCCCAGTGGTTAAAATAGAAAGCTCATATTCGGCTTCTTGATTAGCAATATCTTTTTCGCTTATGCCTGCCGATTCAATCCAGCTCGAGATTGGCGTTGGTTTCAAGTTCTCAGGGTCAAAATAGGTTTTGTACCTTGGGCGTTGCATGTTTCCATCTTGTTCGTCTGGCCAAATGATTAGGTCGGACTCAATGACTTTGTTCATTGTTTCTGGAAAAAAACGCCAAACTCTTTCGGGATTTGGTTCGTACACTGTGCCAGTTCTTGGATTTGCAATTTGATAGTATTGACCAGGTCTTGCATTTCGATCCATTCCAACCGTTAAGTCTGTGCTGGCGTAAAACCCTCTTTCATCTCTGTACGGATAGTTCTCAACGCCTTTTCCTAACCCATAAAGACTTATTTTGTTCTTGTCTTTCGCAAAAACCAAAATATATTCATGGTCAATCGAGAGCGGAGTTCCACTCATTGCTGAAGAACTACGACGTTTCCAAACCAAACATCCCATATCGTTGCTAAACCCAAACACTTCATTCAATAATAGACGCAAGTTGGCTACTTCAAATTCATCAATGCTAATAAATAACACCCCATCATCGCGCAACAATTCTTTCAACAACGATAACCGTGGATACATCATGCAGAGCCATTTATCATGGCGTGTCATATCCTCATTTTCTCTTCCAACGATTTGTCCTAGCCATCTACTGATTTGAGGGCTGCTGACTTTATCGTTATATGTCCAACCTTCTTCGCCCGTGTTGTAGGGCGGGTCAATGTAAATACACTTCACCTGTCCCGCGTAGTGTGGCAGGAGGGCTTTGAGGGCAAGCAGGTTGTCGCCTTGGACCAGTAAGTTCCCTGAGACTTCCGAAGTCTCCGCCCCCTCCACTTTGTTTCGGGGGTGCTTCGCAAAGACTTCGGAAGTCTTGGGCATCACCGACAACTTCTCATTGCATTTCAACAAATGAAAAGGCGCTTCTTTATGATGATGTACAACGGCGTCCTTGCCGATCCAATTGAGGCTGGGCATGAAAATCTCCAAGATAGAATGTCTCGATTATAAACAATATCCCACCTCACTGATAACTGATCGCTGAATCGCAGGGCTAAAGCCGCCTGCTCAGCACATGGAAGCCCTTCGGGCTGATGAACGAGTCGGCTTCCAGCCGACTTCCACGAACTGAGGCAGGGCTTTAGCCCGCCGAATCGAGCCATTGCGATACTTTACCAGAACAAAAACCATCCACGAATTTTACACGAATAAACGAATACGCCTCGCCCATTCGGGCATTCGTGCCTCATTCGTGGACGGTGATTTCCATTCACTGACAACTGATAACTACTCACTGCTCCCTCCCACTTTCTACTTTCCATCTTCCTACCCACTCCTCCCCCTTCCTCATCACCTCCTCATGATCCTCAGGGACAGGTAACTCCTTCAAAAATTCAATCGAATATTCCTTCAACCTCTTCTGCACATGCGGTTGACCTGCCTCCAGCCACTTCTCCATGCTCCAGCGCGGGAAGATGCGGCTGATGTAGTATCCCGTTTTGTAATTCTTGAGCGTTGACGGCGCGGAGACGAATCCCTTGCCTGGACCGACCGCGTGGATTTCACTCAAGCCGACGCTGGGCGAGTCAAGCTGAAATCCAGAAGAGAAGCGCAGGGCTTGGTCAATGATCTCGTGACAGTAGATAAACGTCAACGGCGAGACGGCTTTCGATCCCAACGTGTCGCCGATGAACGGAGCGATGCCGCCCTTCGTGAGAGTCATCATCAGCGTGTTCATCCAAAATGTTTCCGCGGCGAGCAAGTCCATGCCCCAGCCTGTGCCGCTCCCCGACGTGCCGCAATGCGGGATGCCGTAATGTGCCATCATCTCGGCACAGGCAAGGCTGACCAACACGGTTTGCGGATCGTAAAAATTTTGCAGGGTTTTCATATCGAGGTACACGGGCAACATGCCGAGCAACATCGGCGCGCCCTCTTTATACAATTGCCCGATGACCAAACCCGCGAGCAACTCCGCCATCAACACAGCGATCGTCCCTGCTGGCGTGATCGGCGTGGTCGCGCCCGACAAACTGTAATTGGAAATCACAACGGGCAGTCCGCGCTCGATGGCGATCTTCATTTTATCCACCGTGCCTGCGTTCATCACCAACGGCGACACGGGATTGAAATACGGAATGATGAACGGCTTGTCGCCCAGGTCGCGGGTGTGCAAATGTTGGATCATGTTCAACACGTCGTCAAACTTATGTTCGTCCGAACACAGCAACACCATCGGCTTCGTGCCGTTCGCAAAATGTTCAAGCGAGCCGAGCAGGTCGGTCAGGTAATCAGGCACGTCGCGGCAAATGCCGACCGTCGAAACCATGTCGTACAGCGGCAATTTATTTCCCACGCGCACCATGTCGCGCATGTGTTTGCGTTGAAACTCCACAGGCGTATCGGTCTCTGGCTCTTGATAAAACAACGCGGTCACTCCGATCCCGAATCGCGCGCGATCTTCTTCGCTTCCAATTTGGAATTGCGGATTCCCTCTGCGGTCGTAGATTTGGATTCGCCTCGGCGCGGCTTTGATCGCCCATTCGACCAACTCGGCGTTCATCCGCACGGTTCTTCCCTCGACGTTCGACCTGCCTACCCTTTTCCCCAACATCTCCACCGCCGACGGCGAGTCCACGCGCACGCCTGTCGTGGCGAGGAGTTGCAACGTGTACCGATGGATCTCCTCCCTCTGCGACTCACTCAACAACCTCATCTGCGGTCGGACGTTGTTCATGTACAGTTCCTTCTTGGCATGTCACCTTGAGTGGCGCGAGGCGCCACGAAGGGTCTCTATGATAATCTCAGAGATTCTTCGCTCAGAATGACATGATTCCAATATAGGACTTACGCAAAAACCCAAGACTATTCAGAATAACCGTGAATGGTTGACACGTAGTGACGACTTTAGTCGTCTTGTTACGGCTAAAAAGCGACTGAAGTCGCTACTACGCTGTCAGGCAATATGTGTTACTCTGAA
>JAJTXU010000060.1 GCA_021462845.1 Anaerolineales bacterium | reverse complement strand
TTTGCCGCGAATTTCACTAATTCACGCGAATTTTTAAAAAATTAGCGGAAATTCGCGTAATTCGCGGCTTGGTATTGGGGTTTTGCGTAAGTCCTAATTTGATTTCTATTTCCACAATCGTCCGTTCCATCATCACGGGCGGGAGGATTTTGACGATCTGTAAATGCAAAAACAATCAACGTACTGCACCACGATCTCCGCGCTCGTCCGTTCCATCATCACGGCGTCACGCTTTAAATCTCCTAGAGACTGTTTCCTAAAGTCTGAAGCTTCGTTCTTTTGTACGCGGATACTTCGACTCTCCTTTCAGTCGCAGTACAAGTTTCACGGAACGCACGGAAAAAGACTCTTTCCGTGACAATCAGTGAAACTTGTGGCGTCCGTGTCCAATAAAGAAGTTAAGAAACGCTCTCTAAGCGCAAACTGAAGTTTGCGGCACGTTGCGTACGTTGCGCCTACCGCACAGGAATCTTCACAACCGTCTGTTCCATCATCACGGGCGGGAGGATGATATCTAGTTTCAAGCTGTAGGTGACGAATTCTTGCAGGGCGAGGCGATACCAGAGCGTGGTCTCCACGTTGAGCGGACCTTGCGCGTCTTTTGGCACAGTGAAGGTGTAGGGAAGCGTGTCGCTGGATTTGGCGGGGATGGGATCGCGGGTGTAAGTATAGGTATCCACGTTGAAGAGGATGTGTTCGTTGATGGTCTCGCCATTTTTATCTTTGAGGACTTTGAGATAGATGACGGCGTTGGGGTCAATCTGCCCTGTCTTGTCATCGAACCAGCCGCTGTGATAAATGATCTTGCCTGCCGCGTCGGTCGCTTTGACTTCGAGCCAGATGTGACGCTGGTCGAGCGGACCCGTCGGCAGGTTGTGACCCGCGCCCGTGTTGGCGATGGTGACGTTGAGAGTCGCCTCGGAGTTGGGGGAAACGCTCTCAGGCGCAGAAACGCTCAAAGTCGCCGCCGCCTGTAACAGGTCACGAATGAGGCGGTTTTGTTCGAGCAGGTCGGCTTTCCATTCGTCAGTCGCAATATCGCCAGGCGGAAGTCCGCCGCGCAGGAACGTCACCAGATTGGAGGGCAAATTGGAATCGGTGAGCAGATAGTTCACGCCCACGAAGCGATGCGAAACGATTCTTTCGGGTATCTGACCTGTTTCGTTTAACTGCGAGATGTACGCCGCTGGATCAGGGTGCATGTGACAATCCTGGCATTGAATATTTTTTTCGGCGTATTCGCTCTTCTGCCATTCTTCGTAGGTGTTTTGCAAATCCAGCGGTTCGCCGCCGTTGATTTCGGTGGGACGAATCTCGGTGTGACACGCGCCGCAAAAATCGGAACTGCCCATGAGCGGGTTGTGCGTTTTGGCTTGCATACTGCTGGCGTGTTCAGACGGCGCCGCCATGATGAGGGCTTCGTTATAGTTATTGATGTTGTTGATGTCGAGCGTGAGCGCGCCGTTGCCTGCCAGCGGATCGGCTTGGGTGGCGGTGTGACAGATGATGCAGGTTGTGCCTTCGGCGGTCGCTTCGCTGGGACCGACAACCGCCAGCGGATTGATTTCGCCCATCAACAAATTGACGGGTTCGTGACACGAATCGCACCAGCGGATCTTCTCTTTGCCGAGGCGGTTCTTGTGCGCCACTTCGTTATTGCTAATGGCGGTTTCATAAAGAATATCGGGACCCGTAACCGCGTGAATGGAACTGACCCACTCGCGGTATTCTTTGTCGTGGCATTTGGCGCAGAATTCGGCGGTGGGGATATTTTTCGCGTCGAGCATTTTTCCGTCGGTGGTTTGCATGTTGCCAGGCGCGAAGGGGTTGTCGTTCCAGGGCATGGAGTAAAAGGGAATATCTTCACCCGCAGTCAGCCCCGTGCCTTGCGGTTTGGGCAAAAGAAATACGGCGGCTAGAAAGGCGATCAGGGTCAGCGCTCCCCCAACAAGCAGAAATCGAATCGGTTTACTTCTCATCAGTTAATTCACCTTACACAGAACGTCCCGAAGGTTTCTTTGAAAGCGCCTTGTTGCGCCAAACCAACCTTCGGGACGGTGCGCGTAAATCGGTTTACTTCTCATCAGTTAATTCGTTTTCGTTTCCTTCGACGGGCGACGTGAAAGCCGATGAACGCCAGCGCTAACAGCGCGAATCCTAAATGCGCGAGGTTGGCGATTTGATACGCGGGATAGCCCGCCATCCAGACCACGCCGCTCATCCAAAGAAAACTGGGGATGAGGATGACGAATCCGCTTAGACCGAGCAAAGCCATCAGCCAGTTAAGGATGTGACCGAAGACGCGCTGTTGATACGCCCAATCCGATTCGTTTTCGTTGCGGCGAAAAGCGCGCCAGACGAAGATCAGGTTGATGGCGGATTCGCCTTTCTTCTTATAGTGCGATAACACATACGGGACTAAATAAAAGAAGCCCAGCACGCCCGTGATGAGGTGAATCCACAACGCGGCTTGCGAGGCTGTCCAATTCCACGAGCGCGGGACGAGGTAGTAGAACAATCCGCTGACGAGGGCGATGGCGAAGCAGACCATGAACGGCAAAAGATAATCGCGCACGGCTTGCGCGGCGGGCGTGCGAACGGAAGTTCGGCTGGCGGTTTGGGCTTGGGCGGTTGTGTTTGTAATCATAAGAAAATTAATTCACCAGAAAATACTTATAAAGACCTGACAGGTTTGTAGAAACCTGTCAGGTCTGCGCATACTATTCTATCGGCGCGGGCGCGGGGACGATGACTTCGATGACGGGCGGCGCGTCGGGCGACCAGCCTTCTGCATCGAGGTTGAGTTGGACGTTCGCTTTCTGCGCGGCTTGCGCGGTGAGGGCGGCGAGGGCGGTGGCTTTATCCTGCGCTTCGGTGCCGAAGGCGTCGGCTTCTTCGGGGGTGAAGACCGTGCCAGCCTTTTCCTTATCGAACAAATCGTTGACGTACGTCACCAAGTCGGTGAAGCCTGCGTCAATTTGCGCGTCGAGGTTTGCATCCGCTTTGGCGACAACAGGGCGGATATTATCATAGGTGAGGTCTAACCCGCTCAAAATGCCCGTCACATCCAGCAGGCGGCTGGCGGCGATGAAGCTCGTCTCGGTAGAACCTTCGCCAGTGACGAACGAGGATAACTTCCATTGTTCAAAATATTCGTTCATGGTCGGGATCATCGTGACCATCGCCATGAAAGCGTCTTCGAGAGTCGGTTGCCAGGCGTTGACCGCATCCAGCGTTTGTTGAGAGGCGATGTCCAAACCTTGCGCGGCGGCGAGCAAAATCTCCGCTTCGGGCAGGGCTTCGCTCAAACCGATACTGCCGTCGCCGTTCAAGTCCACCGCCAAGCCGACATATTTTTCAACCGTTCCATATAAGATGGGTTCGGTGAGCGTGTGGAAGAAGTTGCCAGGGCTTTCGAGCGTTGTGCCGTCGGCGAGTTTCAACGTCCATTGAATGGCTTCGGGGTCTTCGGAGGCGGGCGCGCCCGCGTCAAGCCAGCCGTCGTAATACGCCAGCGCAGGGACGCCCGCGATGATGCCTTCGTTCAATTCGTAATGCGTGTGGGCTTCGAGCCAGTCGGCGCGCATTTTTTCAATCAAGGCTTTGGCGGCTTCGGGATGATTCGCCCACAAATACTCGTAGGGATTCGCATCGGGATGATCCGCTTTGATCTGGGCGATGGCGGCGTAATATTTTTCCGCGCCAGCGCGCAGGGAGGCGGTCGCTTCTTGCATACGGGACGCCTGATCCACCGCGTAGGCTTTCACTGCGCTGAGGTCGGCTTGGGCGGCGGCGGGTTCTGTCGAAGCCGAATCAACTGTCGGCGCGGCTTGAGGCGCGCACGCGGCGAGAATCAGGCTGAGGGTCAGAATCCCAGTCAGGGATGTGATCCAATTTTTCTGCATGTGTTACGAAACTCCTTTGGGTTGTGTGATGACGGCGCTTTTCTGTTTCTTGCGCCAGAGGCTGTAACTGAATGTTGCGATCAGCAATAGCAAAAATAAAATTTGGGCGAGCGTGGTTTCGAGCGTGGGATACACGCCGAAGAGTTCCATCAAAATTAAGTTTTCAGGAATCCACGCCAGCAAATGAGCGGAGACGAGACCCGCTTCCTGCAAGCCGCGAATGCCCGCGCCCGTGAAGTTGAAGGCGAGGAGCATGAGCAATAAACCTGTGACGGTGAAGAACGGTTTGAGCGGCAGGCGTTTGCTCAATTTCAGAATCGCATACGCGACGATAAAGATAATGACGATGCCGATGATGAAGCCGAGCCAAATTGAACTGGCTTGCGCGTCGAACGCCAAGGCTTGATAAAACAAAACGGTTTCAAAGCCTTCACGAAAAACGACGGTGAAACCCAAGCCCGCCAACGTCAGCGCGGAGCCAGTGTTGAGCGCCTTGCCGACTTTTTCTTTGACGAAGGCGATCCAATCGGCGACGTACACTTTTTCAAACAGCCAGTTGGTGACGTAGAACAACACGACCACCGCCAATAAACTGGCGACGCCTTCGATGACTTCGCGTTGCGCGACAGTGACAGTGATGAGGCTTTGCGCCGCCCACCAAGTGAGCACGCTCAACGCAATCGCGGCGGCGGCTCCGCCATACACCCACAGGCTGAATTTGCGCGGGCTGTTGGTGGCGCTCATGTAACCGAGGATCGCGCCGAGGATCAAGACCGCTTCCAAGCCTTCGCGCAGGATGATGACCATGCTGTTGATGACGGCTAACAAGCCGCTCATGCCGACGGAGAGAAAATCTTCCGCTTCATTTAATTTGACGTTGAGTTGATTCAAGGTGGCGGCAATTTCTTCGGCGGGGGCTTGATCGGCAATCAACGTGGACAAGCCCTTCTGCCCTTCTGTGCCTTCCCAGAACAAGCCTTCGAGTTCGCGCGAAAGGAGCGGGGCGCGATGCGCCAGCCGTTGTTCGGGTCCACTTTCGTAAATGGCATAGGCTTCGATGCGCGTACTTTCCGCGTCGGTATAACGCCCATCGCGGACAGCAGTCAGCATTTCATTCAATAGCGTATCGAGAATGGTGAACGATGCGGAGGTATCGCTTGAATTCGCGCTGACCTTCAACGTGGATTCGATAATTCCCAAAGCTTCATCTACGAGCGTCTTCACAACTTGCGGGTCGCTGTAGTTGCGGATGGCAGTATCGAGTTCGCCGAAGATCGTTTCGAGTCGTATGGTGGCGTTGGGGTCGGCTTGCGCGATGATCGGGCGCAGTTCTTCAAACACGCTCAAGGCTTGCGCGTGAAATGTGGTCGCTTCCTGATATTCAATGGCGACGGTAATTTTCCCATCGCGCACGCCGTTTTTATATTCGACGTAAATCAAATCGGTGAAGAGATAGAGCAGTTGTCCGCGTTTGGCAATTTCGGCGGAGGTGAGTTCAACGGGTTGATAATTCGCCAGCGCCGCGTGAATAAAATTCGCTTGTGTTTGCGCCGTTGCCCAATCCTTGCTCAACGCGGCAGATTCAAGCGCGGCAAACGCTTCACTTAACGCGGCAGTTTCATCCGCGCCGAGTTTTTCGGTCATGTCGCTTTGCAGGATGGAGAAATATCCCGCCGCCTGTCCCGACCATTCCGCGGCGCGGGTGGCAAAATCTTTTTCGATGGCGTCTTCGATTTGAGTCAACGCATCGCGCAGGCGGAAGAAGTATGAGTCGCGCAGATCGTTGGCGATGATCTCCGCCGCCGACTCCGCCGAGAGTTGATTCTGTTCCACGTCGGCAAGCGCCTGCGCGGACGGATCGTCCACGGTGTTGACGCGGGTCGCTGAGCGGTACTCGCGCAATTTCAGCCATTCGGCGGCGGACGCGGCGTCACCCGCTTGCAGTGTAGATAAGGTCAAAGTTTGGCTACCCTGCAAAAGCGCGGTCCAGAGGCGTCCGCGCGCGGCGGCTAAGGCGGATGAGTCGCCAGTCAGCGCGGCAGTCCGCGCGCGAGTCAACGAATCCAATATCAGCGCGTCGGCGTCTGGCGCGGATTTTTTATAAGCAGGTTGTAAATTTGTCGCATAAATTTTCGCGGCGTCGTCGAGCAGGCTCGCGGCGGTTTGATAATTTGCGGCGGGGTCGCTGGCGCGCGCGGCGGCGTATAACTCGCTTTGGGCTTGAAACGCCAGGTCGCGCATCTGCTGGGCGGAATCCCAGACGGGCGGCGTTTGGGCGCGGGCGGGGAGGGCGAAGGAAAAAGTTAACGCGAGGAGGAAGATCAGGCGGAAAGCCCGGGCGTGTTGAGGGGAAATAAACATACCGCGATCCATACGTTGAGTCATTTCGGTAGTATAACGATTGTTATTATGAAATTCTAGGCGGAAACGTAAGATTGGATATAACCCCGCTTGTAACTCGTTTTCAACCAGGTTGAGAATCAGATTGGCGTAGAGATTGTCAGTACTTCACGAAAGTTCAGGCGACAGTTCGATGACGCAGTGGCGTTATCGTGTCGCCCGCCTTGACGCAGTGTAACTGCGCCAAGAACCTAGAGAACTAGATTGGCGCAGAGATTATCAATGCGGCAAATTTATCTTGCGACAGAAAATGTGATGGGGCTTCAAGCCCGTTTGTGTTTTTTTTGAACAACGAGTTTCCAATAGAGACCTGCCAATTGCCGCAGGGAGCGAATAATCCTCCAAGGGACGAAGAATTGAGAAGTTCCGTACTTGCGCGAATAGTGATTGACAGGCACTTCGGCAAATACATAACCCGCATCTTCGATCTTCTTCACCATTTCAAGGCAGATCGCCCCGCTGACGCTTTCCAGTTCGATCTCGTTGAGAATCCTACGAGGAATTAAACGGAAGTCGCAATCCACATCCCGGATGCGAATGCGAAAAAATATTTTTACAAGGTTATGGTAGGCGCGCCCGACGATCGTGCGCAGGAGTGAATCGTTGCGGCTAAGCTTGTATCCGTTCACCGCGTCCACGCCATCGCGCAAGGCATCCACAAGCACAGTTAATTCCAGCGGGTTGTATTGCGAGTCTCCATCGGTATAGAACACCCAGTCTTTTGTCGCCGCGCCGAACCCGGTCCGCAGAGCCGCGCCATAGCCTTGATTCGCCGGGTGATGGATCACTTTCAATTCGGGATATTTCTCTTTCATCTCCCCCAGAACTGTCGCCGTGTAATCGGAACTGCCGTCGTTCACCACGATAATTTCATACTCTTGAGTCAACTGGCGCAATGCGATGCTCGCGGCGCTGACCATGCTCGCAATCGTGCCGCCGTCATTGAACGCCGGGAACACGGCGCTGATGTTGGTAATTCTCGTTTGGGGCTTTGTTTTATCCATCACACCTATCGTTTTCGACCGACCGCGATCACGCTCAGACCGAAGGGCAATCTGTTTCTGGCAATGAGAGCCGCCTCACTCCTCAGAATTTTCTCGAACACTGTATCGAACAGTCCGACGCTCGCATTGAGATCGGAATGCCCCTCTCGTAGACTGAACAATCTTTCGGCTAAGCGTTTCGTCGCAACAATCGGAAATAAGAACATGTTGGCAAACGAGACATGCTCCACCATAAATCCGCTTTGAACAAGCAAACGCTCAACTTCCCTGGCGGCGTATCGCTTTCTCGTATGCACGATCTCGTCGTGCCGTCCGCGCAGCCAATCGTACGCGGGAAGGCGGAGAAACACGCGCCCATTGGGAACAAGAACGCGGAGAAATTCTCGAAGCGCCGCGAGGTCGCTTGTCACCGCCTTCTCGTAGAGGACGTCGAAGCAGGTGATAAGGTCGAATTGAGCGGAGGCAAATGGAAGGTCGAGGATCGAGGCGCGCGCGATGCGGGAAATGCCTCTTTGATGGCAAAACTTCAGGGCGAGTGGATGAATATCAACGCCGGTTACTTGTCCGTAGTCTGCTAGAAGCGTTGCTATGGCTGACCCAGTGCCACATCCCGCGTCGAGGATGCGGAGTCGTGAAGATGCGCCATACCAACGAGCCAACACAGCCCGCGTGATGGACGCCATGCCGCGATACCACCAATGCCCATCTTCGACGCGGTACATGAGTTCATATTCGCGCGGGTCCAATGGTCCTCGCTAGGGAACTTGATATGCCATCAAGATGGTATTTTTGCAATCATAGACATAATGAACTTCTCCCCCGGGATTAAGGCGCACCCAATCCTCCAATTCTTTGATTCGATCCGGGTTGGCAATGATCGTTTCGCCATTGATCGCATGGAGCGAATCGATCGGATCGGGATGATTGATGATCGGCCTGAGCTGGCTGAGAAAGTCTGTGGAGGCGTGACTCCCGTAAAAAAATTGACCATCGCTCAATAAATACACCGACGACTCGCTCTCAACAGTTCTCACATAGGAACCCAGATACGATGCAAAACGTCCCGCCAGGTTGCCCCCGAAACGGCATTGTCCGGCAAAATCGCCAAAATACGTCCACATGTTGAGGATCAGTAAACTGAGGAGAACAAAAGATACCGAGGCAGCGTACACTTTCTTTGTATTTCTCCACCCTATCCCAAATAGTTCAAGGACCTGGTCGAGCCCAATGGCGCACATGATCAAAGCCGCAGGAAACGCCATCAACATTCGATACGAATCCGCAGAGGGCGGGATGGCGAATAAACCCACAGAAAAAGTGGCGCCCCAGAAATAACCGTTCAGGAGGAGGTATTCGCGCAAACGGGTGCGCACTAAAGAGACAGCCAACCCAATTAAAAACAACACTGACGAAACAACGGTGAGCATGGGCACGGGGGAGCCGTAAAAATCGAACGCCGGGTAATAAATAAGCGCCATAAAGGCATGCACCACACGCCCAAATAAAATGGTTGCCGCCGATTGTCCCGTGCTTTGGATGGTGACATCCAGCCAGCCCGATTGAAATGTTCCGTTCTGCGCCAGCCGATTCAGGAACTCATTCATATTACGCGATATGTAAATCGCTTCCGGCAGGATCGCGACCAGGAAGCCGCCCCAAAACGCGAGAGCGACTCGCGCTACCGTTTTGAACCACGTCCGATAAAAAATGAGGGCGAGCGCCATATAGATGAATACAAGACCGATAATAACCTGCGCCGTCAAATAGACCGAAAAATGAATTGCCACCAGAATGCCGCTCAACGCAGTCCGCCAAGCCTGGCGTTTTTCAAACCCGCTCAGGAGGAAATATAATTCAAGCGGCACAAGCCAGGTACCATGGATATAAGCCACGGAAGCGATACGGCTGAAATTGATATGCGTATGCGATATCGCCAACAGAACCGCCGCGATCAACGCAATCCTGGGGCCGCCGATCTGGCGGGCAAACAGATATAACGAGGGAATCGCAATCACGCCTCCGATGGCAGGCATCAACCGCAATGCAAAGGAAGTTGCGCCAAACGATCTGAGCGCGATGTTGATGGCTTGAAGATAGAGGGCGCCAAAATTTTCCCACAATGCAAACGGGTTGGTCAACCTCCCCTCAGCCGTCGATTGGGCGGCAAGCCCAACCAAGCCTTCATCTCCATCCAGGACTCGGGGAACCTGCCCAAGGTTATAAAAACGCACAGTGACAGCAACGATCACAATGACCAGCGCCAACAATATCTCGGTATGGTTTTTCCGTATTTTCTCTTTGAGTGTTTCAAGCGACACGCCCCCATCAACAAACACGAACAGATAGCCAATCGCCCCCATGAGCCAAATGGACATTACAGGGATGTAGTTCCTCTGAGGCAAGGTAGCCCCATATGCCGCCAGCACGGAAAGTGTAATTGCAAACAGATGCCAGAACGCTCCATCGCGTAACAGAGCATGATCTGAAAGTTTTTGCAAAAGCGCTGTGGGGCGAACTGTCAGCCCTATTAAAAACAAGACCGCACCTGCAACCGCCAACCCCGTATAGGGCGGAAAAACAACAGCATCATTGACAGGTTGCGAGGCGATCAGTATTTGACTCAAGAGTAGAAGAGCAAATCCGATAAATGCAATGAAACGGCGCGCCTTCATACTATTCCCCTCCATCCCCGTGTGTTGGTCTGTCATGACAACTCCCTATGGTCGCTTATTTTTACTGCATGAAAATTTAACGGCAATCCACAACTTCACAGAAGTCCTGGATACGATACTCCTATTCCATTCTTGATACGATGGCGCGTGTGGTCAAAGTCATTATACCGAAGAAAGCAGACTGCCAAAGTGAACATTATGAAATTGTAAACTCAAAAATGAGAATCTGTTTATTTTTTGATTGAATTCGTAACAGAAATACAATACAATCGGGCGCAAGTTAGGGAGTAGCCATGACGCCGGTTGCAACTCAAGCGGAAATTGCCGCTCCACGCAATCACCCGGCGCCATCGGCTGGTCGTCAAGACGGAACGAACGTTCCCGGCCAGCCGTACGTGCAGAATCCGCACCACTGGCGAGACTATCCACATTCAAGACTGTGGAGTCTCGCTTTTTGTTTTCCACAGTCGCTTATCAGGAGAATGAACAATGGACGGAACGATATGGCTATGGGTCGGATTTAATCTCTTCGTATTGGCATTGCTCGCCATAGACCTGGGCATCTTTCACAGAAAGTCGCACGCGGTCTCGGTCAAAGAAGCGGCGATCTGGAGCGTCGTATGGATCAGCCTGTCTCTACTTTTCAACCTGGGGATCTATTTCTTCTGGCAAACGATCGCTCCAACAAGCTCGTATTCGAATAGCGAAGCCGCGCTGGCGTTCCTGGCGGGTTACCTCATCGAAAAATCCCTCAGCGTCGACAATATCTTTGTGTTTGTCGTGTTATTTTCCTTTTTTGCGGTGCCTGCCGCGTACCAGCATCGCGTTCTATTCTGGGGCATCATCGGCGCGCTCATCATGCGCGGCACGTTGATCGCCATCGGCGCGGCTTTGCTTCATCAGTTCCATTGGATCATCTACGTATTCGGCGCGTTTCTCATCTACACCGGCTTCCGCATGGCATCGCACAAGGATACTGATTTGATCCCAGACCAGAATTTTGTGCTAAGGCTATTCCGACGCATCTTCCCCGTCGCCGACGCCTACGAAGGCGATCAGTTTTTCATCCGCCGCGCGGGAAGGCTCCTCGCAACACCGCTCTTCATTGTGCTATTGGTGGTCGAAAGCACCGATTTGATCTTCGCCGTCGACTCCATCCCCGCCATCTTTGCGGTGACCGACAACGCCTTCATCGTCTACACTTCGAACGTGTTCGCCATTCTCGGGCTTCGGTCGCTCTACTTTTTGCTTGCGGGTGTCGTGGACAAATTTCACTATCTCAAACTTGGGCTTTCGGTTGTGCTGGTTTTCGTCGGCGTCAAAATGCTGATCGTCGACTTATACAAGATCCCCATCGGTCTCTCGCTCGGGGTGATCGCAACCATA
Organism: Anaerolineales bacterium; assembly: GCA_021462845.1. GTDB lineage: Bacteria > Chloroflexota > Anaerolineae > Anaerolineales > Villigracilaceae > Defluviilinea. The sequence continues at coordinate 9,518 of JAJTXU010000060.1, read as the reverse complement.
CTCACAACATCCGTCGTTGCTTCATTGATACGCTCGCGGCGCATGGAAAAACTGGAAGCCTCTGCCAGCCAATCATAAAAAGCAAACACTCCGTTCAAATTGAACGGAGTGTCGTTTTCTAACTTATGGAGGTGATCTGCCTGCAAGAGATCTATGGCAGACATAGATACAACGTTGACGACTGCCCGCCTCCTCCCGGACCTTGGGGCTGATTCTGTCCATCAACCCGATTCGCCCCTTGAGGCGCGTTCGCCTCGCCAAACCCCGGAACGATCTCGCAGGAGGTTTGCACCCAGTTGACCATATCTTGTTGATTGCCGCGGTCGCCGCCGTACACGATATAACGCAACTCGCCATCCGCAACCATTTCCGCCAGATCCTCCGCGCTGACCACGTCATCCTGTCCGCTAAAACCTCCCATGAAGAGCACCGGACGCCCGGTGGCAAGTACCATCGTAGAACCTTGTTGCGAGGATGGGACCGCCGCAAGATACTTCACATCCTGCGTGTTGGCTTGCAGATATTCGATCAATTTAGAATTTGCATTCGCGCCGCGATTCGCATCATCTTGCGGACGAGCCAAGCCGTCGGGTCCAGTTTGTTCGATACTGCCTGTGTACGCGGTTGGCAAATTTTGATTCGCGGTCGAGACCGTCGTCATCACCGTCCAATAGGCAGGGACGATCAACATCGCGGTCAAGATTGTTAGGTATGCCACTTTCTTTTGGAAGAACATCAATGTGCTTCCTAACAGCAATAAAGCGCCAGCGATGAAGAGCCACATCGTTTGCTCGCCGTATTGAATCGTGGCAAAGATCTGAAAGCCGAACGTGATAACTGCCGCAACGATCAGCAACGCGCCAGCCCACGATCTATCCCTGCCCCAAGCCCAGAGTTGAGTAAAGCCAATTCCAACCATCGCGCCCAACGGAGGGACGAGCATGATGGCATAGTACGCGTGGAAGATTCCAGTGATCATGCTGAAGAAGACGACACAGGTCAACAGCCATCCGCCCCAGAGGACGAGGGCTTTGTGCGCGTTCGATTCGAGAGGCAGTTTTATTTTTGCGGCGAATAAACCTAACACAATGCTGATCAGGGCGAACGGCAGTAACCACGACATTTGCTTCGATAACGGTTGGGTGAAGAAGCGGAAGACACCGGGCGAGCCTGTCTCTTGACTAAACGGCGTTCCGCCTTGGTTGTTGGGTCCGCCATTGTTGGGTTGCCCAATGGGAGGCTGTCCGTTTTGCGGAATCATCCCTTGCGGCGCGCAGGCGAGTCGATCCGTGTTGGGAGGTGTGATGCAATTGCCAGTGATCGTGTTGCCGTTCGGTTGCGTAAACGAACATGCGGAGCCTTGTGTTTGATCCGCGCACGCTTCGATGGCTTGCGGAGGCGTTCCGTTGCGCGGAGTCTGTTGAGGCTGGGACGAGTCGTCCGCTGGCGAGGCAGGCTGAGGTCCGGTTGGAGGCGTTTGTCCGTCGCGTTGATCGTCTCCGCGGCCGAAGAATCCGCCAAAGAGGCGCGAAGTCCCATTGTGACCGGCGATCAATCCCATTACGGTGTTGTCGCCGCTCGAGCCGATGTACGGACGTTGGTCTGCGGGAACCGCATCCACCACGAGCGCCCACGAAAGCGAAACTGCGAGGAGCAAAATTGACGCGACGCCGAGATTGAAAACTTTGCGAAGCCACTTTTGTTGCGAACCGAAAAAGTACAACGCATAGAATGCGGGGAGCGGGAGGAAGGCTTGCAACATTTTGATATTGAACCCGAGACCCACGATGAATGCGCCGAGCAGGAGCCAGCGCAGTTTGTTCGACTCGGTCGCTTGGATGAATGCCCACGCCGCGAGGAGCAAAAAGAAAACAAGCATGCCGTCCATGGTGTTATTGCGATTGGTCGCCACGTAGACCGGCGTGAACGCCATCACCAACGCGGCGACGAGACCCGCGAGTTCTCCCATGTATTTTTTGACGAGATGATAGAGGAGGGGAATGCCGAACACGCCCGCGAGGATGTTGGGGAGCGAGACGCTGAATCCGCTCACGCCGAGAAAATATGCGAAGACGGCTTCGATCCATAATCCCAGCGGAGGCTTATCCACTGTGACCGAGCCGCCGGGCTCCGCCGCGACGAAGAAAAAGTTATGCCACGATTGCAACATAGACTCGACCGCCGCAGTGTAATACGCGTTCGCGTCGCCGATGGATTGGATGTTGTGCATGTGCAGTCCGAACGACAACGTCATGATGGCAATGAGGAGCAATGTGGCTATCGTCACGCGGAGGAAGGGCTTTTTGTTGAGGAGGGAGGGTTGAGTTAGGGTTGTCATGTTTTTTCCTTTTATTTTGAAACACGGAGACACAGAGACACAGAGATTTTTAATCTTTTCTCCGTGTCTTCGTGTCTCCGTGGTTTTCTCGTGGATGATTCCGAAACGTCCATGCGCGATTTGCAAAATAATTCCAGAACACAACAACGCCCGTCGCGATGACTTTCGCAGGCAGGTAGCCCCACTCGGGTTGACCCAGCCACGCGCCCATCGCAGTTTCAAGAGAAACCACAATGAAATCATTGAGCGTGAGACCGATCAAACTGACGACGGCATACTGCGTCAGTTGTTTCTTCCAATTGGAATGGATCGCATCGCCGAACGTCCACAGGCGATTCAGCGTGAAGTTATTGAGCAGTCCTGCCGTAAATGAAACGCTGTTCGCAACGAGGGTTGGCAAGCCCGCAAGTTTCAGCAGGGTCAGGATGCCGAAATCGAGCGTGGTGCCGAGCGCGCCGACGGCGAGGAAGCGCGTAAAGCGAGTCAATTCTTTGCTGGAGGAGGTTATTGAAAGCGAGGTCATGTTGCTCCTTTTCAACGCGAATGCCGCGAACAAGCGAATTGCGCGAATGTTTTCAAAAAATATTCGCGGCGTTCGCCAATTGGCGTAATTCGCGTTCCGAATTTCATACTCACCAGTGTAGTGTTTCCAGCCAAAAGCCGGGAGTGAACCAAGTCACCATTTCCCCGCTCCGCCCATGACGCGTGTCATGGGCTTGTCATCTAAATCATGACGCGAAGCACGAAGGGCAAATCCCTTCTCCGTGATAAGATACGAACATGCCCCCCGCCAGCGACTCCACCCGCATCCTGCGCCTCGCCGCATGGATCTGGATCGGCTACCTGCTCGCCATGCTTCTGATGGACATGGCGCTGTACCTTCCGCAAGTTCAACGTGCGCTGCCGCAGAATGCGCCGCTCAATCCGCAACTCGCGCCGGGCTTGCAAAACCCGCCCATCAACCAACTTCCGCAAGCGCCCCAACGCCTCTTTCCCGTCTTTCTGAATTACACCGCCAACCTCTCGCTGGCAGTCTTCTTCCTCGCCGTAGCATCCGCAAACTGGACGCGGAAAAAACTCGGCAAATTTCATTACCCCGTTTTGCTTTTCATCATCACTGCCACGCCCATCCTCGTCAATGTCTTTCTCGTGCCGCGCTTCCCGCCGGGTCCGCTGGCGAACGCGGAAGGGATGGCGCTCCGTCAACTGCCCGTCTTGTTCGTCGCGCTCGCGCTCGTCGCGTGGGAGTATCGCATGGCGCACATCGTTCTCTTCAGCGTTGCAACAGCGATCTTCGAACTGACGCTTGTCTTGCTCAGGGGCGTTGAATTTCAAAACATCTACGTGTTCATCTTCATCGCCATCGTCCGCACCATCAGCTTCATCGCGCTCGGCATCTTCATCAACCTGCTCGTCACGCAACTCCGCCAACAGCGCGAAACATTGCGCGAGGCGAATGCGAACCTGACTCACTACGCCTCCACGTTGGAGCAACTCACCGTGAGCCGCGAGCGTAACCGCCTGGCGCGCGAACTGCACGACACGCTGGCGCATTCCCTCACCGCGCTGTCCGTTTCGCTGGAGACCGTCAAAGCGTATTTCGATATTGATAAAGAGAAGACGCGCGAATTGATCGACGTATCGCTTGAATCGACTCGCAAAGGCGTGGATGAAACGCGCCGCGCGCTCAAGTCCCTGCGATCATCGGACTTGGAAGACCTGGGACTCGGACTCGCCCTGCAACGCGTCGCCGAAAGCGCGGCGTCCCGCTTCAAACTGGACCTTGAACTTGGTCTGCCCTCCCCCATGCCCTCCCTCAGCCCCGACGTGGAACAGGCGATCTATCGCGTGGCGCAGGAGGCGATTCAAAATATCACGAGTCATTCGGGCGCGAAGAAATTTAGCCTTCGTCTCGAACACGATCACCGCACTATGTTGACGATTCAAGACGACGGCATCGGCTTTGATTTGTCAAAGAACACATCGGGTCATTTTGGCTTGATCGGCATGCGCGAACGCGCCGTCATCGCGGGAGGAACTTTGAAAGTGGAAAGCGCAAAAGGCAAAGGGACGAAAGTGACGTTGGAGATATAAAGATTCAACAGACCTCACAGGTCTTAAAGACCTGTGAGGTCTTCAAACCATCAAACTATGAAAATCCTCCTCTGTGACGATCAAGCGATCATCCGCGACGGACTTGAAATGCTCCTCACCCTTGAAAAGGACTTACAAGTCGTCGGCTCCGCATCCGATGGCGCGGAGGCGATCGAACTCGCCGCGCAAAAACAGCCCGATCTGATTCTCATGGACTTGAAGATGCCCGGCGTCAACGGCATCGAAGCGACCCGCGACATCCGCGCGCGATTTCCCCACATCAAAATCCTCGTGTTGACCACCTACGATGACGACGAGTGGGTCTTCGACGCCATCCGCGCGGGAGCGTCGGGTTATTTGCTCAAAGACACCCCGCGCCAGAAGATCATCGAAGCGATTCGCGGCACGCTGGACGGCAAATCCTTCGTTGACCCGGCTGTGGCTGGCAAGTTGATGAGTCAACTCGTCAGCAACCAAAAACAACCCGCTTCCATCCTTGCCGAGAAACTCACCGAGCGCGAACTGGATGTGCTCCGCCTGATCGCCAAGGGATTCAACAACAGCGACATCGCCAGGCAATTGCACTTATCCGAAGGCACGGTCCGCAACCACGTCAGCGCAATCTTGGAGAAGTTGGGCGTCTCCGATAGAACGCAGGCGGCGGTCATTGCGATACAGCATGGGTTGTAATCCGTACCGCAAGATTTATCTTGCGATTCATCCGGTTTGTGAAATACGCAAGCGCAAAGTGAACTTTGCAGTACGAACTCCCGCCCTGTTCTACAAAGATTCTCGAAAATCGTAAATCCCGTCTTTCACTCCCCATCTTTTTTTGCAGTTTCCACATTCGAGGTATTCGCTTTTATCCGAAAGCGGATGCCGTCCGCAATCGGGACATTTAAAGTAGGACAAGATGCCATCTTGTCCATAAAGCGGGATGCCATCTTGCCCGTAAGGCGGGATGGCATCCCGCCCCACAAGATTCGCTTTCACAAACACAGAGGGCGTGACTTGAATGAATGCGCCTGTCCATTGAAGGATCGAATCAAAGAAGACCAAGATGCCCGTTGGAATGATTCGTTTCAGTAACCCCATGCGGAAGTGCGAGAGGGTCAGCGTTTTTTCGATGGAGAAGCCCAACCCCGTCAACCATTGACGTATCGCCTTCGGATGGAAATCGAAATTCAATTTCACAAACTCGACAGGCTCCCGCGTGAAGGGATTCCACTGTTGCTTGCCGAGCCAATAACGTAGAATAGCTTTGAGATTCAATTTATTTGCAAACTCCAAAATGAAAACGCCGTTCGCGCCCAACACATTCTTCACTTGCCCCAACGCTTTTGGCGCGTCTGCCATGTGATGCAACACGCGGATCATCGTCGCGGCGTCGAACAAGCCGTCTACGAACGGGAGACGGTATACATCCGCCGCGACAAAAACGTATTTGTCTGATGCGCCGAGTCGCTGTTGCGCTTGTTCGAGTTGAGTGCGCGAATAGTCCAGCAGGACGATGCGATTGAAGCCAACGTAGCGCGGCGTGTTGCGTCCCGCGCCAGCCCCAAGTTCGAGGAGGAGGCGTCCGCGTTGCGGGAGGAGTCGTTTGAGCGCGATGGCTTCCGTACGGTCTTCATATTCGCGTCCGCCTTTATCCCAAAAGGAAGTTTGATAGTCGGAGCCTTCGTAGTTGCAAACGGGAGGAGTGTTGGTCATGTAGTTAGTTAGTTAGTTAGTTGGGTAGTTAGTTAGTTGGGTAGTCTCATAGTCGAAATAAAAAAGTCGGGTAGCGGGGCATATTGTACCCGACTACCCGACTCGTTTATTCGCGCAGTAGTGACGACTTCAGTCGTCAGCGACTAAAGCCGCTACTACGCTTTCGCAAAGAATTGATTATGCGCGCCCGTTTTTGGAAGGGCGGCCGATGGCGCGGTAGGTAAAGCCCATCTCGTACATGCGAGCAGGGTCGTAGATATTGCGCCCATCGTAGATGACCGGCGACTTGAGCAAGCCTTTCACTTTTTCAAGATCGATCTGTTTGAACTCATTCCACGGGGTGACGACAACCAGCGCATCGCATCCCTTCGCCATCTCATACACATCGGAAACAATTTCAACCGCGGGCATGTGCGGCGCGGCGGCTTCACGCGCCACCGGATCATACGCGCGGACCTTCGCTCCCGCGGCGATCAACGCGTTGGAGATGTCCACAGAGGGAGCGTCGCGCATGTCATCCGTGTTCTCCTTGAACGCAAGACCGAGCATACCCACAGTCTTGCCTTTCAGGTTACCTCCGAGCAATTTTTCAACTTGTTTGGGAACATCGCGGCGGCGGTCATAGTTCACATCCACCACATCGTTGAGGATGCGCGGGTTGAGTCCTTTTTGTTTCGCCATGAACGCGAGCGCTTGCACATCTTTCGGGAAGCACGATCCGCCCCAGCCAAGCCCGGCATCGAGGAAGTAACGCCCAATGCGAGCGTCGTAGCCCATGCCTGCCGCCACTTCTTTCACGTCCGCGCCGTATGCCTCGCACACATCCGCAAGTTCGTTGATGAACGAAATTTTCGCAGCGAGGAAGGCATTGCTGGCGTACTTGATCATCTCGGCAGTGCGCAAGTCGGTGATGACGATCGGCGCGCGCAACGGGAGATGTAACTGCGCCACTTTATTCGCGGCGTCTTTATCGAGCGAGCCGATCACGTTGCGATGCGGCGACATAAAGTCGGCGATGGCTGAACCCTCGCGCAGAAACTCTGGGCAAGACACCACGGCAAAATCGATCGGCTGAGGCTGGGCAGACTTCACAATATCGGCGACCCAGTCCCCCGTCCCGATGGGAACCGTGGATTTGTTGATCACGATCAGCGGCGCAGTCATGTGTTGTGCCAGCGAACGCGCGGCAACTTCCACATATTGCAAATCCGCCGCACCATCCACGCCTTCGGGAGTCCCGACGGCGATGAAGGCGAACTCCGCGCCTTTGAGCGCGTCGGCATACGAGGTGGTGAAGGTTAAACGCCCCGCCTTCACGTTGCGTTTGACAAGTTCCTCCAGCCCCGGTTCGTAGATCGGCATGATGCCGTTGTTAAGATTGGCAATGCGCTTCTCGTCCACATCCAGCGCGATCACGCGGTTGCCCAAGTCGGCGAAACAGGCCCCGGTGACCAGCCCCACATAGCCAACGCCGACGACACAAATTTGTTTCATGGTTTACCTCTTGATTTGAATATATTTCCGAATAGTTGTTTTGCTTTCAAACAACGTATTTTTGGGCGGCGAACTTTCACAATCCCATCCATGACCCAAAACCGCCCAATTTGTTACTTTCAAAAGATCAATTTCCTGGGGCGGCGCTTTGGCTTCCTTTTCTGAAACACGTTGCGCACCTCCGCCAAAAACCCTTCCACATTGAGAGGCTTGGTAAAGTAGCCGTCGCAACCCGCCTGCATGGCGCGGAAGCGGTCGCGCGGCAGGGTGTGCGCGGTGAGCGCGTAAATGGGAATATCCTTTGTGGAGGGGTCTGCCTTGATTCGTTCTGCCGCGTTCCAACCGTCCATTTCGGGCAGGCTCAAATCCATCAGGATCAGATCGGGCTTTTGCAACCGCGCCGCGTCCACGCCCTCGCGTCCGGTCACAGCCTGAAAAGCATCATAGCCGCCATGCTCCAGAATCACGCGGATCAGTTCATAATTATCCAAGTTATCTTCCACAACCAGGATCTTCTTTTTGTCCATGCCCGGTAAATATACCCCGTCTTGCCGCTTCGGGCAATGACGTATAATCGCAAACATGAAAATCCTCTTCGTGGTAGACGCGCGCTCGCCTATCGCGCTTAACTGGATTCGACATTTCGTCGAACGCGGGGATGAGATTTACATCGCCTCCACGTTTGCCGCATCGCTGGATTTTTCAATCAAGCGGATAGAGACCATCCCTGTCGCCTTCAGCGGGCTCAAGAAAACGACACAGCGCCCCGGCGCCGCCTCAGCCCGGACCTTGGGCTTGCGCACAGTCATTCGGCAGTGGCTCGGTCCGCTGACGATTCCCCGCGCGGCGAAACAACTCCGCGCGTTCATCGAGGAAGTTCAGCCTGATCTTATCCATGCGATGAGGATTCCGTATGAAGGCATGATCGCCGCAAATGCAATCGGTGGTCGAGTAGTCCCGCGTGATCTTCGCGGGACGTATCGAGACCACAGGTTACTTGTTTCCACCTGGGGCAATGACTTCACCTTGCACGCGCCCTCCTCCCCGCTCATGCGACAGTACACACGTCAAACGATGCAACGGGCAGATGCAGTCCACTCCGATTGTCACCGCGATGTTCGTCTGGCGCACGAGTGGGGATTCGACTCGGCAAAGCCAAGCCTCGTCGCGCCTGGCAATGGCGGCATCCACGCGGATATTTTTTATCCGCCCGCCAAGCCCATCCAAGAGCCGATCATTTTGAACCCGCGCGGGTTTCGTCCGTATGTGCGGAATGACATGTTTTTCAAAGCGATCCCTCTCGTATTAGCAAAACACCCAAACGCAAAATTTATTTGCACAGGCATGGCTGGAGAGCAAGAAGCCATTCAGAGAATTAGAGAATTGAATGTTGGTCAAGCAGTTGAACTGCTTGACCTTGTGCCTCAACACCAAATGGCTGACGTCTATCGCCGCGCGCAAATTCTGGTTTCACCATCCATTCACGACGGTACGCCAAATACCCTGCTCGAAGGCATGGCCTGCGGATGTTTCCCCGTTGCGGGCGACCTCGAATCCATCCGCGAGTGGATCACGCCGAACGAAAATGGATTGCTATGCGATCCGAACGATTCTCAATCCATTGCATCGGCGCTGATAGAAGCCATCGAAAACAAAATTCTGCGCGAGAAGTCCGCAAGATTGAATCGAGATGTCATTTCTATGCGGGCAGAGTATGGGAATAATATGCGCAACGCGGAAGGTTTTTATAAAAGAGTCATTGACAATTAACTTTTTGACCTAACGAATTACTCCGAAGAACAAAAAGAAAATTTCTATCCTCAAACCGTATATTCTGCAATCAAATTATTGATCCCTCAGTTAAACCAACCGTCTCGCGCGA
>JAJTXU010000006.1 GCA_021462845.1 Anaerolineales bacterium | reverse complement strand
GCAGATCGAAAACCTTTTGCCGCGAATTTCACTAATTCACGCGAATTTTTAAAAAATTAGCGGAAATTCGCGTAATTCGCGGCTTGGTATTGGGGTTTTTCGTAAGTCCTAATTAAGAAATAATCTCTCAGAGAAAAATCTCAAAATCTCTGCGCGCTCTGTGGCTAAAAATTTTATGATAGCAAAAGTTATTCTGAATCCATACTCAAATCGCTGGAACTCGCAAAAGCGCTGGCCAGAAGCCGAAGCCGCGCTGAATGCCGCGGGCGTGAAGTTCGAGTTGGCTGTCTCGCAGCACAAAGGACAGATCATCGAACTTGCCGCGCAAGCCGCGCGTGAAGAATTTTCGCCGATCATCGTCTCGGGCGGAGACGGCTCGCTTGGCGACGCGGTGAATGGTTTGATGCAAGCCGCCGTCGCGAATGAAACGATTGGACCGTTGGGAATCATGCCGACGGGCTCCGCGAACGATGTTGCTTTCGCGCTTGGTCTGCCAACCGATCTCAACGAAGCGGCGCGCGTCATTGCCAACGGAAAAACTCGCGCGATGGACCTCGGCAAACTCAATGACAAATATTTCGTCAACAATTCGGGAGCGGGACTCGAGCCGTACGTCACGCTTAAGCACGAAAAGATCCATTGGATCAAAGGCATCGCGCGTTATCTCGTCGCGGCGGTGCAAGGCATAATGGATAAACCTGAATGGGCGGGAAGACTCAAATGGGACGACGGCGAATACAACGGAAAATTTTCTCTGATCTCCATCGGCAATGGACGACGCACAGGCGGATTCTTTATGACGCCTCACGCGGATCCATTCGATGGGAAGTTGACCCTCGCTTTCGGCTATCGATCCACGCGGCTTGGACTCTTTCAGGCGTTGCCGCGCGCGTTCAATGAAGACAAAGACAGTTATGTTGAAATGGAGGGAATGCGCGAAGTGCACACGACGAAAATTTCTCTTCATCTTGATTCGCCCTCTCCCGCTCATACAGACGGCGAATTACTCCCTGAATGGATTCAAGATTTGGAATACGAGATATTGCCCAAAAAACTAAAGATACTCGTAGCGTAGAATTTAACGACAGAGACCGCAAGGTTTTCAGAGAAACATCTCAACACCTTTGCGCGTTCTGTGGCTAGGATTTTTAATGAGCGACCTCTCCTTTCACCCTCTTACTCGAAACCTCTGGAACGACTTCGAAGAACTCTTCGGCTCTCATGGCGCGTGCGATGGATGCTGGTGTATGTATTGGAAACTGCGCGGCAAAGCCTACGACGAAGCAAAAGGCTACGAAGCGCGGCAGTTGCATAAAAACCAATTGAACGACGGCATAGTTACGGGTCTGCTTGCATATTTGCATGGCGATGTGGTTGGCTGGGTGGCAGTGGAGCCGCGCGCCGCGTATGAAAAATTGGCGCACTCCAAAATTCTCAAGCCTGTAGACGGTCAGGAAGTCTGGTCGGTGCCGTGTTTTTTTGTCGCGAAGAAGTTCCGCAAGCAGGGAATCAACGTCGAGTTGTTGAAAGCCGCAGTTGGGTATGTCAGATCGAAGGGCGGAAAGATCGTCGAAGGATATCCTGTGGAAACTGGGAAACCGATCGCGCCTCCGTTTGCGTTTACAGGAACGGCATCTGCGTTCGAGCGGGCGGGCTTCAAAGAAGTTGCGCGTAATTCTCCCACGCGTCCGATCTTTCGGTTTGTCATTGATTAATTTCTTAACCGCTAAGACCGCGAAGATCACTAGGGTTAAGAATTCTTTGCGTTCTTAGCGGGCTTCGCGGTTCAAAGGTTTTTACACACGAGAGAATATGGCATTCCAGGATATTCGCAAAATGCGCAAAGGATGGAGTTGGGAGGATATTCGCTTCCTCCTTTTGCTTTTCCTTGCCCTCGCCGCCTTGCTTGCATTGAACATCTTCCTCGCGCGGACCCTGCCCGGCGGCGAGTGGTTATCGTTACGTTGGAATGGCGCGCGCGCGTTCATGTTTGAGGGGATCGAGCCATATAACACAGCCGTTGCCGAGCGCGTCCAGTCATTGGTCTATGGGCGAACCGCATTGGCTAGCGAGTACGGATATGTGCTGAACGACCCGTTTTACATTGTGTTGTTGTACGCGCCGTTGGCGGTCTTCAGCGATTTTTCGATCGCGCGCGGAATCTGGATGCTCTTTGCCGAAGCCGCATTGATTGGAACCGTTTTGCTTACCTTGCGCCTGCTCGAATGGCAGGCTCCGCGCTGGACGCTTGTTTGCCTTTTTGTCTTTGCGTTGTTCGGTTACTACAGCCTGTTGCCTCTACTCTCCGCGTCGCCCACAATATTCTTCACTTTCATCTATATCGCCATTCTGCTCGCGCTCCGTTCGTTCAACGATGAACTCGCCGGCGGATTACTTGCCCTGCTCATCTATCAATGGGAAGTTGGCGCGTTGTTTTTTCTATTCGTCATCGTCCTCATCGTTGCCAATAAGCGCTGGGCGGTTTTGACCGGTTTGAGCATGGCGCTTTTCGTTTTGCTCGCGGTATCTTTCTTGATGAAGCCAGACTGGTTCCTCCCGTACATTCGCGCGACGCTATCGGATTGGTATCGCGGCGCGGCATTGAACTTCAACTCCATCTTGGAATTTTGGTTCCCCGCTTCCAAACTTCCGCTGGGCGCGATCTTCTCCGTCGTTTTGCTCATGATCGTTTTTATCGAAATGCTTCGCGCGGCGCAGGAGCATTTTCGCCGAATTACATGGGTCGCTTGCCTCTCGCTTGCCGCAACTCCCTTGCTGGGCTTTCCAATATTCCCATCCAACTATGCGGCGCTGTTGCCTGCTTTTATTTTGATTCTCCTGCTTGTATCCGAGCGCTGGAATCGCCGCCAGATCATGGCGGGCTTCATTGTGTTCGCGAGCGGCTTTCTTATTCCATTTGGCTTGTACTACGCGTCGTTTGTTTTTGTATCGTACGCTTATAAAGATTTACTCGCGACCCTTCCGCCCATTGCGGCTCTCCTTGCCCTGTATTGGATGCGCTGGTTTGCCGTCCGTTCGCCGCGCACATGGTTCGATCAAGTGGGGCTTCGCAAATGAACTGGCGTCATTACCTTATTCTCTTTCTCACTGGCTTGGTTATCCCAATCGCGATCTCGAGCTATCAAAGCCTGCCGGGCTACATGGACGCCGATTATTATTTCGCCGGCGGCATTCAACTCGCGCAAGGCAAAGGCTTTACCGAACCCTATATTTGGAATTACCTCAGCGATCCGCAAGGACTCCCCAACCCCTCGCACACCTATTGGATGCCGCTGGCGTCCATCGTCTCGGCGCTGGGGATGTGGATCACGGGACTCACCACCTACGCGGTAGGACGCGCTCCGTTCATCCTCCTTTCAGCCTGTGTGCCCATCCTGACAGCGACTCTCGCCTACACCATTTCACGCCAAACTCGCCTCGCGATGGTTTCAGGCTTGCTTTCGATCTTCTCAATGTACTACGCGCCGTTCATGCCCGTCCCCGATAACTATGCCATCTTCATGATTCTAGGCGCAACCTTTTTAATCCTCGCCCCTCGTAATGAAAAATGGATTCCCCTTGCCCTCGGCGCGTTCGCTGGTTTGTTGACCCTGTCACGTAGTGACGGGTTGCTCTGGTTTGGCTTGGCGGGGTTAGTCTCCCTCTCTCGAAAAGAGGGGGCGAGGCTGAATCTGCGTCAGGTTTTTCTCTTTTGCTCGTTTGTTCTTTTTGGCTATTTACTCATCATGGGCTTCTGGCACTATCGCAACTTTGCCTTGTTTCATTCCTTCCTCGCCCCCGGTGGCGGACGATTGCTCTGGCTTGAGAACTATAACCAAACATTCATCTATCCGCCCGATGCGCTTACGCGCGAAGGGTTCCTGCAAGCAGGCTTAGGCGTCGCATTGCAAGACCGCCTCGCCGCATTCACATCCAATGTGAGCCTCGCATTCGGCGCGCAAGGCGAGATTTTTCTTCTTCCCTTCATTATCATTGGGCTGTGGGTCCTGCGCAAAGAATTGCAGACCAAGATCGCGGTGACGGGTTGGCTGATCCTTTTTACAGTGATGACGGTTGTCTTTCCATTCGCCGGTCCGCGCGGTAGTTTCTTCCATGCGGGCGCGGCGTTCCAGCCGATGTGGTGGGTTGCCGCCCCGATCGGGTTGGATGCCGTCCTCTCGTGGGCGCGGAGTCGCGGTCAATTCAAGGACAAAAACGCTCCTGTAGTTTTTCAAGGCATCATTGTTATTCTATCTGTGTTCATGACGTTCTACCTCGTAAATCTCCGCGTGATCTCCAGCGGCTGGGCGCAGGATGACGCCGTGTATGCGGAGGTGGAGGGAATGTTTCAGGAAAGCGGGATCAGCCCGAATGACGTGGTGATCGTCCGTAATCCGCCCGGGTACTTTATCTCATCGGGTCGGTCGGCGGTCGCGTTGCCGTTTGGGGATGAGTCGACCATCCTGGCTGTTGCGAAAAAATTTGACGCGCGGTATCTGGTTCTTGAAGAAGGAGGCACCTATGATGCGATTCAAGATTTATACGAAACCCCGCAAGGAAACTCAAACTTTATTTTTGTAGGAGAAATTGATGGCGCGCGTCTCTACTTCATTGAAGCCGCGCCTTGATTGGCGCGTGATCGTCGCGTTCGCATCGCTTGGCGCTGTGGGGTTGTATTTGTGGATGAACGCAATGATCTCTAGGGTCGGCTTTCCGCTGGACGATACGTGGATTCATCTCACCTATGCAAGAAATCTTGCCGAGCATGGTGAGTGGGCGTTTCGGCTCGGCGAGCAATCCGCCGGTTCCACCTCGCCGCTTTGGACGTTATTGCTCTCGATCGGATATGTGATTCGTCTTGCTCCCTACGCGTGGACATTTTTCCTCGGGTGGTTGATGTTAACCTTGCTCGCAATTTTTGCCGAAGCCAGCGCGCGAAAATTGCTGACGGGTTATTCACCTCGCATCCCGTGGGTGGGTATCTTCTTCGTGTTTGCGTGGCATCTCACGTGGGCGGCAACCTCCGGGATGGAAACTCTGCTCCACGCGTTGTTGATCTTTCTTGTTCTGACATCCCTCATTGGCGGTTCGAGTCGCTATGCAATGTTGGGTTTGCTCGCGGGTCTCAGCGTGTGGGTTCGCCCCGATGGAGCGACATTGCTGGGACCGATTCTGTTTACGATTGCCTTCACTGAAAAAAGTTGGTCTTCTCGCGGCAGATCGGCTATATCTGTGCTTATCGGTTTTGGGGTTTTGTTTCTTCTATACTTGTTGTTCAATCTCGCGCTTTCCGGCAACCCGATGCCAAATACGTTCTATGCCAAGCAAGCGGAGTATCAAGCCGACTGGCTTAACCGACCATTGCAGGAACGCCTGGTGGATTATTTATTGCCCATATTTGCGAGTCCTTTTATTGCTTTATCCCCCGGCGCGGTGGGATGGGTGAGTGGGGCAATTCGGAATCGAAATTGGGGTGCGTTGGCTGGCATCATTTGGTTTGTGGGATATGTTCTACTCTATTTTCTGCGATTGCCTCCCTATCAACACGGGCGCTACATCATCCCTGCTTTTCCCATCCTTTATTTGTGGGGCTTGTTGGGCATGGCTGGGTTCATGCTGGGCGCAAGATCGAACCTGCGCCTGAAATTTCTGTGGAAGACTCTGGTCGCGACATTATCGGTTGCATTTTTCATCCTTGGCGGGTTGCAAAATGCGAAGGATGTGTTCTGGGTGGAAAGTGAAATGGTCGCCACTGCTGAATGGGTCAAACGAAACATTCCTCCCGATGCTACCCTCGCCGTTCATGATATTGGCGCGATGGGATATTTCGCCTCAAATCCGCTGCTTGACCTTGCGGGGTTGGTCGACCCGGAAGTGATACCGTTCATTCGTGATGAAGCCAGGCTGGCTGATTACCTCAATGATCGCTCGGCTGAGTACCTGATTGCGCCTCCGGGCTTTTATGAAGAACTTATCGACAACCGGGAAATCGTCTTTGTTGCAGGCGAGGCTTCATCATCGACAAATCTTGATGACCACATGTTGGTCTTAAAATGGAAATAATGAATGCTAAAACGATATTGATATGCGGATGCAAACCCGTCAAATTGCCCCTATGTACCACCTGTGCTATACTCCGGTTCACAGTTAATCATGGGATTGAAATATGAATGAAATTACTCTGATCGTTGCAGACGACCACCCGTTATTTCGGCAGGGGGTGGTGGATGCGCTGTCTCTGGAACGTGATTTTCGGATTTTGTCTCAAGCCTCAGATGGGAACGATGCGCTTGATCAAATTCGGTCGTTGAAACCCAATGTGGCGATTCTGGATGTGAACATGCCCGGCTTGAATGGTCAGCAGGTTACGCATCATGTGTCCTCTGACCGCATCCCAACCCGTGTAGTATTGCTGACCGGATATGACGACGTCGAGCAGGCGATCCATGCGATGATCGCGGGCGCGGCTGGATATTGCGCCAAAGATATTGAGCCAGATGTGTTGGCGCGCACGATTCGAGCCGTTTCGGAGGGGAGATATGCAGTGGGCGGGAATGTCTTCAACCGGCGCGAACTCGACCACTGGATCGACGAACAAATGGAAGGCACGCGTCGCTCCTACAGTGAGCCTGGGGCGCCATTTCATCCTTTATCGGACCGTGAAATGGAAGTGCTCAGTTGCGTTGTGCGCGGCATGAGCAACAAGGAAATTGCCGGCCTATTGGGGATCAGCCACCAGACCGTGAAAAATCATGTCACCTCGATCCTCCGCAAATTTGGCGTTGAAGACCGAACCCAGGCTGTCGTGTATGCTCTGAAGCGCGGTTGGGTTAAGTTACAATTCGACCAAGAGAAAACTCAGGAGTAACGTATGTCTGTGGAACTGGAATCGCCCGTCGGCGAGTTGGACATTCAGGCTGAGCTTGATGAGACAGTCCGCGCGTTGCGTGAGATCACCTTGATGATCGAGCAAAGTCAAGTGGAGGTCTCCAAACTTTCCCAGCGAAATGCGGCAATTACCACGCACCTGCAACAGGTTCAGAATCAATTGGATAAAATGCCCCAGCAGGAAATCAGAAATGCGTACGATTCTGCCCTGGACGCCCAACAACGGCTGTTTGTGATGCGAGGGCAGTTGGAAAAACTCCAAAGCGAAAAGACCCACCTTGAGCGGTTCAAATCGGCGCTTGAACGGGCAAGCACAATGACCGCAGGCGGCGGAGCAGTTGCTTCTTCGTCCGGGTCGACTTCAAAGAGTCCTATGGCAAGCGTCGAGATGCTGGTCAATGCGCAGGAAACCGAACGCCAGCGTTTGTCTCGTCAAATTCACGATGGACCTGCGCAAGCGCTCTCCAATTTCATCCTCCAGACCGAGATCGCCATGCGCCTGATGGATGTAGATACAAACCAGGCTCGCGACGAATTGAATAATTTGAAATCGTCCGCAATGGGCACATTCCAGAAGGTGAGAAATTTCATCTTTGAGTTGCGCCCGATGATGTTGGACGACTTGGGTTTGGTTCCCACGCTCCGGCGTTATGCCGATGCCTTCAGGGAACAGACAAGTATCGATGTGACTATTACGGTTACCGGTAATGAGCGTCGTTTGCAACCGTACCTCGAAGTCATGTTATTCCGCGCCATTCAAGAACTGCTTGGGAATTCTGCCCGTCATGGGCAGGCTACCCAGGTGAAAGTGTTGATTGACTTGGGAGAAGATCGAATCCGCGTTAGTATTGATGACAATGGCAAGGGGTTTGATCCCGATAGCGCGCTTCAGAATAACAGTCTTGGGCTAAAATTGATTCGCGAGCGGGCTGAAATGTTGGGCGGAAATTTCGAAATCGACAGTTCCCCGGGAAAAGGAGCGCGCGTTTCCTTCGCGGTCTCGGCACGATCGTAGATTTCAAAGTCGTTAGGTAAAGATAACAGGATTGTAAGCGTTTCTGACCCTCCCAATCTTGATTTTTATTTCTTTCTGGATAAAATAATATCAACGCTGAGAGTTATCTCAGGAAAAAATATTTTAGATCCAAAGGAGATTTCATCATGTTATTCGCACCCAAAGAAAAAGGTCAAGGCTTGGTTGAGTATGCCATCATCATCGCTCTCGTGGCGATTGTGGTGATTGCAGTTATGCAGTTGCTCGGACCCAAGATCGGCAATACCTTCTCCAGCATCAACAACTCCCTGCCGTAACCCCACGCTGACCTGCAAAAAAAGTAGGACTCTGCCACTGGCAGAGTCCTACTTTTTTACTAATTTGCCATTATTGCCTCTTATTTATGCTGTATAATCACAGGAAAGATGGACATACCAGCTTGACGGATGAATAGTCAAGAGAGGAGATCTGAAATATGCGTCGCGGACGATTACTAATCTTCGTTGTATTAATTCTTGTAGTGGGGCTGGGGGTCGTGTTCGTTGCCCTGAATTTGTTCGCTCCTGCCACACAGCAACAAGCGACTCAAACGGCGGTAACTGAAATCTACTATGCTGCCCAGAACATTCCCCAAGGCGCCGAAATTACGGAAGACTTACTTGGCAAATTTGCCATTCCCTCGGCGAATGTTGCAGAAGTGATGTTTACCGCAGGCGAAGAGGCGAATTTGGTGGGTCAGACCGCTCGGTTCACCTTGGAGCAGGGTGTTGTGATCACCTCATCCATGGTGGGGTCAAAACCGGTTGAAATTTCTGGTCCCGCTTGGGCAGTTCAGATCCCGACAGGCATGGTGGCGGTTACGATCCCGACGAACCGACTTGCCACAGCCGGCTACGGAATCAATGATGGCGCCCACATAAACGTCAATGCCTGTATGCTATTTATTGATATTGACCCATCGTATCAAACCATTTTGCCCAATCACACGTCAGCCGTTACTGGAACGTGGTTTCCTCAGGAAGCCGCGCCTGTTCTGTCCACCTCCGTGATTTCCGGTGGCGATCTGTCAACTCAAGGGCGAGTGGAACTTGATCCCACGCTTCAACAGCCGTTTTATGTGATTCCGTCCGAAGCGCAACGCCCTCGCATGGTGTGTCAAATAATCTTGCAGGATAAGGTTGTGATGAAACTTGGCAATTTCACGTTGGCGGCTCCCTCGGCAGACCCGAACGCCACTCCATCTCCTGCCCAAGCACAGGAACAAGCCGCGCCGGATATTATTACCATCATGGTCGACCCTCAGGATTCGATCTATTTGAATTACCTGATCTATAACGGGGCGCTCATTACCATGACCTTGCGCAACCCAAGCGATACTTCCCGAATTGAGACTCAAGCGGCAACTCTGACCAATCTGTTGACGAAGTATGGCATTTCTCCCCCTGCAAAACTTAACTTCACCACAGGACCCAGGGTTGATATCTTGACTCCGCCTGTGTTACCGAACGACACCGTGCCGGCAGAGCCTTAATCGAGTAGTGTTGGTTATCAATCAGTAGAGGTTGATCATTCATGGCCCCAGGCGACAAAATAAAAGTCTTGATCGTTGATGATATTTCCGAAACTCGGGAGAATGTTCGGAAACTACTGCAGTTTGAATCTGATGTTGAGGTCGTTGGCGTTGCGCGGACCGGCAAAGAGGCAATTCAGACATCTTTGGAGGTACAGCCGGATGTTGTTTTGATGGATATCAACATGCCGGACATGGATGGGATTGCCGCGACGGAAGCCATTCGAGCCAAACAACCTGCCGTACAGGTGGTTATTCTCTCGGTTCAAAACGATCAAAATTACATGCGGCGGGCTATGCTTGCCGGAGCGCGTGATTTTCTCACGAAACCTCCCATGGGAGACGAGTTGATCTCTGCGATCCGACGGGCTGGCGCTATGGCGATCAGTGAGAAGGCGAAGGCCGCCCAAGTGCAGGTAGCGCCTGTCATGGGATCGATGGCTGGGACTAGTTACTCGTATGGCACCAAAGGGAAAATTGTAACGATCTACAGCCCTAAAGGCGGTGTCGGTTGCACCACCATTGCTGTGAATCTTGCCCTCACCCTAAACAACGAGGATACCCGCGCCGCCTTGGTAGACGCAAATCTTCAGTTTGGTGATGTGGCTGTCTTTGTCAATGAGCAGGGTAAGAATACCATTGCCGATCTGGCTCCGCGCGCGGACGAACTTGACCCGGAGATCGTCGAGGAAGTCATGGTAAAACACGCGGCGTCGGGGCTACATATCCTTGCCGCTCCCAGTCGCCCCGAGTATGCCGAAAAGGTCGCCGGCGAGCAGTTGTCTAAGGTGCTCGAGTATCTGCAAAAGCTGTATCCATATGTGGTAGTTGATACGTCACCATACCTGACCGACAATGTCCTTTCCATTCTTGATATTAGCGATATCATCATTCTTGTCACTTCCCAGGATATACCCTCGATCAAGAATTGCCGCCTATTTTTGGATCTTCTTCAAACCATGGGCGTCGATCGTGAGCGGATCATTTTTGTGATGAATCGTTTTGACAAGCGTATTAATATTACGCCGGACCGAGTGGCTGATAACCTAAAACAACCTGTTGCGACGGTCATTCCTTTGGATGAACAAGTTGTAACGAAGGCAGTAAATCGTGGCGTTCCGTTTATTCTGGAAGCCAGAAACCAGCCCGTTTCCAGGGGAATCCTTTCTCTGGCTGAAAATGTCCGTGCGCGCGTTGCCGACCTCGAGGCTAACGGTGAATCGGATCGAGTTGCCAGGCGATAAGTAAAGTTTTCAGGAGATAAACATGTCTCTATTAAAAAGAATTGAACAAGGACAGGCAGGATCGTCCGGCGGCGGACAGTCCTCCGGTAACCAGGGGGGGGATAATTCAAAACTTGCATCCCTGCAGGCAAGGCGCGTAAACGCGCCGATCACGTCTCCGCAGGCTGGCACATACTTCGATTTGAAAACCCGCGTGCAGAATAAATTACTGTCCGAACTTGACCCTACAATGGATATCTCGCGGACTGATGATGTTCGCAAAACGATCCAGGATCTATTCGAGCAGATCCTAGCGGAGGAAAACATTGTCCTGTCACGACCTGAAAAAGCCCGTTTGTTTGAACAGATCACGGCGGAAATCCTCGGTTTTGGTCCGTTGCAACCACTGTTGGAAGATGAGACTATTACAGAAGTGATGGTGAACGGCGCGAAAAATCTATATATCGAGCGCAAAGGGAAGATCCATCGCGTACCGGTAACGTTTGAAAACAACGATCATGTGATGCGAATCATCGATCGTATTGTTGCGCCTCTGGGAAGACGTATTGATGAATCAAGCCCGTATGTGGATGCTCGTTTGCCGGATGGTTCCCGTGTCAACGCGGTGATTCCCCCAATCTCTCTTGTTGGACCTGTTCTGACGATCCGTAAATTTTCCAAGAACCCGATTACAGTGGATCAACTCATCCAGTACGGATCGTTATCGGCGGAAGGCGTGCAGTTCTTAAAAGCATGCGTAGAATCCAGGTTGAATGTAGTGATCTCCGGCGGCACGGGATCCGGAAAGACAACATTACTGAATGTGTTATCCAGTTTCATCCCTGTGGATGAGCGCATCTTGACGATTGAAAATGCCGCAGAGTTGCAACTTCGTCAGGAGCATGTGGTGACGCTTGAATCCAAGCCGCCCAATATTGAAGGACGCGGCGAGATTACAATCCGACAATTGGTGATCAACGCGTTGCGTATGCGTCCCGACCGTATCGTGGTGGGCGAAATCCGCGATGAAGCGGCGTTGGATATGCTTCAAGCGATGAATACAGGTCATGATGGGTCCATGACCACCCTTCACTCAAATAGTCCGCGAGATACCCTCTCGCGCCTTGAAACGATGACCCTGATGGCTGGCATGGAACTTCCGGCTCGCGCCATCCGGGAGCAAATTGCCTCCGCGGTGGATGTAATTTGTCATCAGGAGCGTATGCGCGATGGTACGAGAAAAGTCACGAATATCACCGAGGTCAGCGGTATGGAAGGCGATGTGATTACCATGACCGATATCTTTGTATTCGAACAAACCGGGATCGAAAACGGCCAAATCGTTGGTCGGTTGCGCCCAACGGGTCTGCGTCCCAAATTTATGGATAAGATCGAGGCATCAGGTATTAATTTGCCTCCATCGATTTTTGGTATTGGCGAAAGGCGACGATATTAGGTCGATTTTGCAGGTATGTGATCAATGAATCCCGTCATATTGCTTGGGGGGGGCATCCTCCTCCTGGTACTCCTCATCGTTGGCGCGGTCGTCACTGTAATCAGTGACCGGTCATTGGTGGAGGAGCGGCTAGGTCAATTCCTTGAAGATGACAAACCTCGCGTTGAAGAAGCCTCGCGAGGCGCCGCTATGACTGATTGGTTAAATCGGCGGGTCGCAAAATCTTCCTGGGGCGACCGGGTCGCCCGTGAGTTGGCGCGCGCGGATCTCAAGTTCAAGGTATCCGAATATTATGCTTTGATCTTTATTTCGATAGCGACTATGGGCGCGATTGGCTTTCTCATCCAACCGATATGGGTATCTGCTGTGATCGGCGGTGTTATCGGGTTCTTCCTGCCGCGATTTTACGTCAAGCGACAGCAAACACAGCGGCTTTACAAGTTTAACGATCAGCTTTCTGATATGCTGAACCTGATGGTAAACGGCTTGCGCGCGGGGTACTCCACTATGCAAGCCATGGAGGCGGTGAGCCGGGAACTTCCAGCGCCGATTTCCGATGAGTTCAGGAGATTGGTACAGGAGATACAGATCGGCATCCCGCAAGAGAAGGCGCTTGATAACATGCTTCGCCGCATTCCCAGCGACGATCTTGATTTTGTGATCACGGCAATCAACGTTCAACGCGAAGTCGGCGGTAACCTGTCCGAAATCCTCGATACGATTTCTTTTACCATACGGGAACGCGTGCGTATCAAAGGTGAGATCCGCGTGTTGACCGCTTCCGTGCGCACCTCCGGAACCGTTTTGTCATTCATCCCAGTGTTTCTAACCCTGGCGCTTTGGTTCGTCAGCCCGACTTACCTGGCAGGTTTTTTTGACGATCGCGGAGGAATACCCCAGCCGATGTGCGGAATTGTCGCTGTGGTGGTCATCGTCGGTATGATCGCGCTGGGTTATTTCATTATGATGAAGATCGCGGATATCGAGGTGTGATATGAGCGTTGGATTGTATATCTTCGGCGGTATTGTCGTATTGGTCATTATTGCCGTGGTAATCTTTAGCATCCGGGCAAACGCTACCGCGCAGGGCGACGCGGATGACCCGTTGCAGGAACGTCTCTCGGAGTTCATTCAGCGGGGCGAGGTGGCGTCCTTGGAGGAGATCGAACTTTCTCAGAACTTTAGCGAACGGGTGCTCATCCCGGCGGTGAGGAGGTTAGGCGAATTTTCCGCCCGCTTTACGCCCCAAAAGATGATTCAAGATACTGCCCGTAATCTTGAATTGGCTGGTAACCCCTGGCCTGTGGATGCGCCCACGTTTTTAGCAATTCGTTTTATTCTTGCTGTTTTGCTGGGTGGGTTCATGGTCACAATGGTGGCTTTGAATCCGGCGCCAAAAGCAAGCAACAACTTTCTATATATCGGCGGCGCGCTCTTTGGAGGTTTTTTTCTTCCTCACCTGATTTTGACGAGCCGAATCACCCGCCGGCAAACGGAAGTGCGAAAGGCAATGCCCGATGCGCTGGATTTGTTGACGATCTGCGTGGAGGCTGGCTTGGGTTTTGACGCCGCCATGGCAAAAGTGACCGAGAAATGGGAGAATGAACTTTCCTTGGCATTTGCGCGCACCATCCGCGAAGTGCAGTTGGGTAAGACTCGCCGCGAAGCGTTGAAAGCCATGGGGGACCGTCTCGGGATCCCCGAGGTATCGAGTTTCGTGGCGGCGATCATTCAAAGTGAAATGTTGGGCGTGAGCATGGCGCGCGTGTTGAGAATTCAATCGGATCAAATGCGCGTCAAGCGACGTCAGATTGCGGAAGAAGCGGCTCATAAGGCGCCTGTAAAGATGATCATCCCCATGGCGTTATTGATCTTCCCATCCATCATGATCATCATTCTTACCCCAGCGGCGCTTAATATTTTCGCAACTTTGTGATCTACTGCTTTGAAAAAAATTCCCTGGTCGTATCGCTTTTACCGATGGACCTGGAACGGGCTGGACCTGCTCTTCCCGCCCGTGTGCGGCGGATGCGGCAAGCCCGGCTCGCGTTGGTGCGCTGATTGCAAAAATCGCGCGCCGAGAATCCGCAAGCCGTTTTGTGAAAAGTGCGGAATACCGACGAAAGGGGCAGAACAATGCGAGAAATGCAAAGCAAACCCGCCCGCGTATCGAATGATGCGTTCTTGGGCGGTTTTTGATTCGCCGGTGCAGAACGCGTTACACACGATCAAGTATCGCCGCAATATCGGGCTGGCGGATGCGATCGCGGCGAACATGATGCAATTTGCCCAACAATTGAACTGGAATGTGGATATGTTGATCCCGATTCCGTTGGGCAAGGCTCGTTTGAAAGAGCGGGGATATAATCAAGTTGCGCTCGTTGCGAAACCGCTCGCGTATGAACTTGGGATTTCGTACGCGCCGAACGGAGCGAGAAAGGTCCGCGAGACGCGCTCGCAGGTTGGGTTGACGGCGGTTGAACGGCGAGAAAACGTTCGCGCGGCGTATCAGGCTGACCCGTCGGCGGTGAAGCGGAAGTCTGTCCTGCTGATGGACGATGTGGCGACGACCGGCTCCACCATCTCAGCGTGCGCGGAGGCGCTGCTGTCTGCGGGCGCGGCGGAGGTGTATGCGCTGACGATTGCGCGCGCGCTTTCACATCACGATCTGAATCGCGTTTGACAATCATGCGTAGGCGTGATTGATAAAATATTTTGAGGAGGTCTGTCATGACAAGCAAGATCGATGTTCAGGCTCGAAACATGCGTTTGACCGATAACACCCGCGAGTACGTCGAAAAGAAGACCGCCAAACTTGAGCGGCTCATTCAGGAGATTGATGAGATACACATCGAACTTACGCACGAGAAGAACGCGCGTCAGGCGAGCGATAGACATGCGGCTCAGATGACTGTGCGCGGAAGAGGTTTCTTGTTGCGAACGGAAGAACGCGCGGACGATCTGCACCTCGCTTTCGACGCGGCGTTGGATAAAATGCAGAGGCAGATCGAACGCTACAAAGGGAAACGCCATCGCGGACGCGGCGACGGGCGCTCGGCGGCTGAGGTTGTGGAGCAAGATGAGATGCCAGTGGATGAGACGGGCGAACTTCTCCCGTTGATCGCCAAGCGCAAGAAGTTCATCATCATGCCGATGGATGAACTGGAGGCGATGGAGCAGATGCGTTTGCTGGGTCACGATAATTTCTTCATCTTCTTCAACGCGGAGAAGAATTCGATCCAGGTGTTGTATCGAAGGCGCAACGGTTCGTATGGTTTGATCGAGCCGATTGTCGGATAATCAACGCGAGAAAAATCATCAGCCCGGCAGAACTTGTCGGGCTGAATGTTCAAGGAGCGAGCATGGAGTTTGACGAAGAACTGAACGCGCAAAGCGAAAGCAAGATCAACATAGAAACCACAAGCCGCATCATCCGCGAATTGATCGAAGCGGTGGGCGAAGACCCCGAACGCGAAGGATTGAAAAACACGCCCGACCGAGTCGCGCGAATGTACACCGAATTGTTGAGCGGTTACACCGCCGAGCCTGAACGCATCGTCAACGGCGCGTTGTTCGACATCGCGTATGATGAAATGGTGATCGTGCGCGATATTGAATTTTACAGTTTGTGCGAACATCACATGCTGCCGTTCATCGGGCGCGCGCACGTCGCGTATATCCCCAAAGGCAAAGTGATCGGTCTCTCGAAAATTCCGCGCATTGTGGATATGTACGCGCGGCGTTTGCAAATTCAAGAGCGCATGACGCGCCAGATCGCGGACTTCATTCAACAAACGCTCGAGCCGCAGGGCGTTGCGGTTGTCGTCGAGGCGATGCACTTGTGCGCGATGATGCGCGGCGTGAAAAAACACGACGCGCGGATGACGACCTCCGCGATGCACGGATCGTTCCGCGCGAGTTTGGCGACGCGACAGGAATTTTTGGATAACATCAGCCGCGGAGCGAAACCGATTCAATTCTGACGCCGCGCTTCATTCTCAGGGCGGGCTGGTTCGCCCTCGTCAGCCTGACAACACGCCCCGGCGCGTCTCCGTCCACACTTCACGGCGGAGGCGCGTTGCTGTTTCTACGATGCTCTCATTCGCATTGGGGTTTTGAAAGTCGGGATAAATTTCTGCCAGCGGAACAACGACGAACGCCTGCGTAAGCCAGCGCCCGCCGACGATCTCGTCGTCGAAGAGGACGATGTCAATATCAATGGTGCGCGGCGTATTTTTATCCTGTGTGCGTTTTCGCCCGAGGCTGGCTTCGATGGGATGCAATATCGTTTCTTTGAGTTGTTCTTGCGACAGGGCGGTTGTATACGACAGGCACGCATTCAGGTAATTTCCTCCCTCTCCGCCGACGGGTTTCGTTTCCCACACGCTTGATACTTTTTCGATCTTCCCGCGCTGAGCGAGCATCGTCACCGCCTTTGGCAAATTGACCTCAGGCTCGATGTTCGACCCCAGACTCAAATACGCGAGATGGAAGTCACTCATCGCGGCTGCGTTCGACCTCCACGCCAACGGATTCGGCAAAGCGCACCGCGCCGGGCTTCTCCACGCGGACGATGACCCTCTGCACATTTGCATCTTCGAGGCAGAGTTTTGCCAGATCGTTGGCGAGCGCCTCCACGGTGAGACGTTGCGCGGTTTCGGCGTGCGCCATCACTTTCTTCGACATCTTGCTGTAGTCCGCGCAATCGTTGATGTGATCGGTCTCCGCCGCGCGATGTGTGTCGGTGAAGAGGGTGAGGTTGATCAAAATATTTTGGGCGCGTTTGCGTTCCCAGTCGTTGACGCCGATGATGCCGCGGGCGAGCAGGTTTTTGATGATGACTTTGTCCATTGAGATTTCCTTTAAAAATGTAGTAACGACTTTAGTCGTTTTCCTTGGGCGGCTGTTGCACTTTTCTAAATCAATCGAGCAATAAACCAAACCACTGAGACACGGAGACACAGAGAACCTGTATTGAGCCTGTCGAAATAAAGCAATTAAAAACTCCGTGACTCAGTGTCTCCGTGGTTCAAAATGAAGAGGAAGGATTGCTCGGTTTAATTGTTAATCTGCAATAGTTGTTTTCCTTGGGCGACTGAAGTCGCCACTACTTCTAAACCAAATGTCTGCCGCCATCCACGTGGAGTATCTCGCCGGTGATGAAGGTTGGCGATGTGAGCAGAAACAGCAACGCCTGTTCCACTTCATTTTCTTTCGCCCAGCGTTTCATCGGAATATTTTTCGTGATGTCGGGCGAGGCGTTTCCGTCCGCTGGGGGGAGGATCGCGCCGAGCGCCAGACCGTTGACGGTGATCTTCGGCGCGAGCGCGACTGCCAGCGATTTTGTCATTGCGGCGAGGGCAGATTTGCTCACCGTGTATGGGAAGTGGTCCGCGCCGGGGCGCAGGGCGCGCCAGTCGAGGATGTTGACGATGCGCGCGCCTTCCTCCGCTTGGCGGGCGAAGGCTTGACTCAACAAGAACGGCGCGGTGAGATTGATGGCGAGGTGGTTGTTCCATTCTTCGAGAGTCGTTGAATCAAACGCGAGAGGTTCGAAGATCGCCGCGCTGTTGACGAGACAATGCAGAGGCGTGGATCTGTTGACGAGCCGAATCAATTCTCCCGTCTGAGATGAATCGCTTAAGTCCGCTTGAAAGATCCACGCGCGTCCACCGAGTCTTGCGATCTCGTCGCGCAGTGATTCGGCGTCCGCTTGCGAGTGCGCGTGATGGATGACGACATCCGCGCCTGCGCGAGCGCACGCCAGCGCGAACATCCGCCCGAGGCGGCGAGCCGCGCCGGTGATGAGAACCGTTTTATTTTTGAGGGGCTGATCGGGCATGGAGGGGATTGTAATCCAAATTGGAAATTAGCCTTGCGAAGGTTGCAGAACCTTCGCAAGGCTTTGTAACTAACGACAACTTGACGCTCGAATTTGGCGGTGATATATTTTCGCCGTAAGCCGACTCCTTTATCAATAAGCGAGGTGAAAAATGGCGACCAATCAAATGTACACAGGGGATATTGCCGAACAACACATTGACCCGAGCAAAGAATATTCGAGCGAAAATCAAGAGATCAGTTTTTCTGCCGAACAACACGCTATTTGGGCGGACTTGTACGCGGGTGTGCATCAACCGTATCTTCTTGAACATATCTGCGAGGAATGGAAGAAGGGCGTGAGTTTGTTGCAACTTGATCCGCGCGGGATCTCGACGGTGGCGCATTTGAATGCGAACATCACGCCGCGTTCGGGCTGGCGCATCGAGCGGACGGTGGTGCGTTACACGATGGCGGACGATTGGTACAAAAAATTCGCCAACCGCGTGTTCCTCATTACCGATTATTTGCGCACGCGTGATCAAATGGAATTTACTCCTGAACCCGACATGTTCCATGACATCTTTGGACATCTCCCGTTTTTGACGCAGGAATTTTACGCGCGCATCGAAGATAAATTCGCGCCCGCTTACATGAAAGCGAATCAAGAAGAACGCGAGGTCATTAAACGCCTGGCATGGTATAGCACGGAGTTTGGTTTGATCGTGCAAGAGAATCGCTTCAAGGTCTTTGGGGCGGGGATCATCTCGGGTCGCAAGGAGTTGACGCGAACCATCATGGAGTTCTACCGCCTCGGGCGCGACAACGTAATTGATTTCACTCACGATGTATACAAGCAGTTGCATCATCAGTTCATGGCGAACAAAAATAAATTATTCCGCATCATTGACGGGGTGAACGCGCTCCACCAAAAGGGACAGATGTCCTCCGCCGACGCGGGCTGGAATGTGGTGTTGTCGCTGTATCAGAGTTTGGGCATCGAGCAGGAAGGCATCTTCGGCGGCGAGGTCATCATCGCGCCGTTCGATATTGAGACCATCGCGAGAATCCCGAAGACTGTTTACGCGTTCAACCCGATGCTGTTCGTGTGCGAGTCGCTGGAGCAGATGGATGCGTTGCTGGAGTCGTATTTGGGTCCGATTGCGGCGAGGAAATAAGCCAAGACCTCACAGGTCTATGAGACCTGTGAGGTCTTTTTGCAAGGAGTCTCCTGTGTCGCGAATTATTTCTATTCTTCTTTTGGCGTTCATGATTTTTGTGTCTGCCTGCGCATCGCCAGCCGTCGCGCCGACACAAACTGCGTTCCCAGTCACCTCAACTCTCACGCCTTCTCCTATCCCTACAGAAACTCTCGTTCCCACCCCCGAACCGACGGCAAACCCCGAAACCGCCTACTACCAATCCCTGACCGACGAGCAGAAAGCCCTCTTTGACCAAACCAAGGATATGACCGCAGAAGGTTTCAATCG
Organism: Anaerolineales bacterium; assembly: GCA_021462845.1. Lineage (GTDB taxonomy): Bacteria > Chloroflexota > Anaerolineae > Anaerolineales > Villigracilaceae > Defluviilinea. The sequence goes on along the minus strand of JAJTXU010000006.1, from coordinate 30,739 downwards.
CATGTTTTTGACCGAGCAGGGGCTAACCAACTACCTTGCCTACTACGATAAAAGCGGAGAAGTCGCCTATGTTTGGAACTTTGAACAGGGCAAACTAAACCCCGCCCTCAAGATCGAAAACAATTTGCTTATAAACGAAACTTCGGCAAGCCACATTATTTGGAACCCAGAACTAAACAGGGCAGAAGCGCAAAAAACACTTGCCGATTATTTCCGTTACGCCCGCGCCCGAGTGATCGCTGGAGCTAATCATGTGCAACTTGGCAACACGCTTGAAAGCGCGCTTGCAAACCCCGTGACGCAGAAATATTTGGAAGAGGGAAGAAATGTTACCCTGCTCCCAACTTCGCGAGATTATATAAATATTGATGGTAGTAAAGCCAAATTCAAAGTCCCCGCCCAAAATATTTTTGTCTCTGGTGAAACGCCGATTGTTTTCAGAACTGTTCAGGAATTGGATGAAAATATGGTTGTTACCTCCGGCGCCTCAGAAGGGCAAAGAATTTTGACGGGATATAGTTTTGAGACAAATAGTGATGGAACATTAATAATTAATTATTATCATGTTGGACCTGAGGATCTTGCTAACTTTTCAGAACATTCAGATTTTGTCTTATCCAGACGTATAAAAAATGCGGTTTCTGGCATGTTCGGCCGAGCTTCACAGGCGTTATTTAGTGGAGGCTATGATGATCCGGTTACGCAATCTATAATTTTCGATCCATATGGACTTAAACCAGATGATCCACTCATTAAATATTCACAAACAAGATAATTTTGTGCTACTATGAATTGTGGGAAAATATATAGGCATAATTCTCGGCATTCTTATCGCTTTTCTACTTGGTCTTGGCGGTTATGTTTATTTTCAGAGAGAAAAAGAAAATAGTTCTCCTCCGATTAAAAACGCAAAAGTTGAAATTCAAAATAGATCAAACCTTGAGCTACTACTAACTGACACGGGCTGGTACAAAACAGATAAAATCGTGCTTCTTTCGGGCAGGGAAGCAATTGACATAAACCAAATTACTGGCATAGAAGTAAATTACTCTGACCGTGAACAACCGTTTCTACAACAGGGGGATAATGATGGCAATGTGTTTGCTTCAGTTGATAGCGAAGTTGTAAATGAAAAGCTGGTTTTTACTATCCATGTCGACCCGAAGCGATTAACCGGAGCGCAGGATAAAAACTGGTGGATAAGCCACCAAGTAATTCGCGCGCTTAATAAAATGCTGAACCCAAATACAACCGATGAATTACTCATTGAAAAAGATAGGGAAATGTTTGATAAATATAAAGGCAAGATTGACCTTTGGCAAATAAGTTTCTAAATTATGAAAAAATTATTACTGCTTCTTGTTATCTTGGCGGGATTGGTTCTTGCGAAAGATGTAAATGCTCAAGTGGGGTGTTGTGTAGGAACTGTTACAACCGGTGATGTCACTTGCCCAAATCCTCCATTATTAACCAACTGGTACTGCACTAACAATCAGACTGATTATGGTTGCGGAGGACTTGATTATGCAACCTGTGTTGGTACTCGTCCTGAATCGGCTACATCATGCACACAGACAGGAATCCGTTGCACAGGTTGTGGATGGTCAACGACTGCATGTGGAGGCGGGGGAGGTGGGGATGGGGGTGGAGTTGGCGAACCATGCTCCAGCAATGACGATTGCGCTACTGGTCGCTGTAGCCAAAGCAGAGGCATTTGTGTTAATCCGCCAGATGGGGGCGGAGACCAATGTGATTTGAGTTATGCAAATTGTCCGCCAGGAACAACGCGAGGATCAACCGTCGTCGGCTCCCAATGCGCCCAATCCAACTGCACGGCAGGAAGCGCGCAGATCCAAGGTGATTGCTGTCGGGATGTAGTGATCGCTCCAGCAAGTTGCGGCGACTGGTACGACAAAAATTATTCACTCGCCAATACGTGCCTTGCAATGACCAGCCGTTGAATTTCGCTCGTTCCCTCGCCGATGGTCATCAAACGCGCATCGCGATAAATTCTTTCAACAGGGTATTCGCTCGAATAGCCATAGCCGCCGTGAATTTGAATCGCGTTGCGGCACACGCGTTCCGCCATTTCGGTGGCGAACATCTTTGCCATGGCGGCTTCCTTGTTGTACTTGCGTCCCTGTTCTTTGAGCCATGCGGTTTTATATAACATTGTTCGCGCCAGTTCGATCTCGGTCGCCGCATCTGCCAGCATCCATTGGATGGCTTGTTGCTCGGCGATGGCTTTGCCGAACGCTTTACGCTCCCGCGCATAACTCACCGCATACTCGAATGCGGCTTGCGCCAGCCCAATTGAAATTGCCGCGATGCCCACGCGCCCGCCATCGAGGATCGCGAGCGTTTGTTGCAGACCTTTCCCTTCCTCGCCAACTAAATTTTCGAGCGGCACGCGCGCGTCTTCGTACGTCACCGCATGAGTGGGGGAGCCGTGCAGTCCCATCTTCTTTTCGGCGGGACCGATCTTCAGCCCCGGCGAATTTGTCGGCACTAAAATTTGACTCAACGAGCGCGAGCCGCCTTTCGCATCCGTGCGCACGAGCGTAACGATAAACTCCGCGATGGATGCGTTCGTGCACCACATCTTCGCGCCGTTGATGACCCACTCGCTCCCATCTTTGACGGCTTTTGTGACCACGCCTCCCTGCAAGTCGGAGCCTGCGCCGGGTTCGGTGAGCGACAAGGCGGCGAGTTTATTCTTCCCACTGGATATGAGCGGAAGCCATTTTGATTTCAGGGATTCACTTCCGAATAGCACGATTGGGGTTGTCCCCAGTCCGTTATGCGCCGCAATCGCCAGTGCGGTTGATCCACACCCCCAGCCGAGTTCCTCCAGTGCGATTGCCGCGCTGACTGAATCGACGCCTGCTCCACCATAGGCTTCGGGGATGTTGAGCGAGAGCAACCCCAGCGGACCCATTTTGCGCGTCGCGTCCCAGTTGAATTCGCTGGTCACATCCACTTCATGGGCTTTGGGTTGCACTTCCTTCGCCACAAACTCATGGACGGTCTTGCGCCAGAGCAACTGTTCCTCGGTTAAATCGAAATTCATTCCGCCTCCGTGTTATTAAAATAGGTTTCCATCAACTTTAAAGCAGGTTCAAGGTCTTCTATTGCCACAAAAATTCCCACGCGCCCAAAGACATCCAAATTCGTGGGGATGAGTTGACCGATCGCCTCTTGCACGAGGTGCGAGTCGATTCCGTGCAGGGCAAGGTATCCCTTGATGATATCCGCTTGCCAGCGCCCTTGAATTTCAGTGAGCAGTTCCAGGTTTGATTCAGTCATTAAGTTCACGCAGTCTGATGTGTTCGGCAAATGGTGATTGAAGGCAGGCAACCCGATTGTGAAAGCGCGGGGGTTGTCACCTCCACGCAAGTATAAACAACACAGTCCATAAGGTGGAGACGATCAATTGACGGACTCCGATGCGGGTTGGTTTCCATCCCACGGCGGGGGAAATGATTCCCCAGATGGTTTCGCTCCATTGCAGGAGGTAGGGGAGGAAGAGGAGGCTGGGGAGAAAGCCGAGCAGGCTCAACGTCAGGGTGGAAACGAGGTTGAAGGATGTGTATAACGCGGCGCGGAATCCCATCTTCCACGATTCGCGGCGCGTGGGCATCGCTTTCAAGACGCGTTGGTCGAGTCGCATGTAGGCATGGATAATGCTTGCCGCGGATTGAAACCACACGAGGATCCATAGCCACCAGCCTGTGGGGTCGTATCTTCCGACGCCGATCCAATACGCGGCAGGCGCGGTGAGCGACAGCACGCCTGTGGCGATGATCTCGACGCCGACTTGTTTTCTTTCATCGCGATTGCGCACCAGCCATAAATGCCAGCCAAAAACGAGCGCGCCCGGAACCGCGAGATACAGGATGAAGTAGAAGCCTTCAAGGACGAGGGCGATGACGGACAACAGCGCGATGCCCGAGTAGAGGGCGAGCCAAAATCTCGCAATGGGAAGTTCATTGCTGGGGCGACGAGCCGCGAGAATTTTGACCAGTACGGTCATCGGTTGGCGAAGCATGAATGCCGCCATTGCCGCAATGAAGAGGTTGAAGGAACCGTAGTTGAAGGTTTTCCCGGCAAAGATGCCGATCAGTAGCGGGCTGAGGATGAAAACCCATGAGCCGTGATCTTGCGGAATTGCGATATGTTTTTTGAAGGCGTAAGGTTGCATGGTTCCCATTATATTCGGTTATGAGTATGCTAGAATCGTCGGAAATATCCAGACAGGAATTAGGAGAAAAGCAGAGATGGCAAATAAGAAGAAGATCGATGAGCGCGAAAGAACATTGCAGTCACAAAAATCGGAACAGACCGTTCAACGAGTCGGACTTGCCGTTGTTGTTCTGGTGGTGATTGGGCTGGTATTTGTCTTTATTCGGAATCGCCCGACCCAACCGGCGGAGCGGGTCACGATTACACAATATGCAGCGCCTCCCGAAATGACCATTGACCCGTCGGCGAAATATTTTGCCGCGTTCAAGATGCAAAATGGCGGCGAGTTTGTGGCTGAACTCTTTGCCGATAAAACGCCCGTCACCGTGAATAATTTTGTGTTTCTCGCCCGTGAAGGCTTTTATAACGGCTTGACGTTCCATCGCGTCATTGACGGCTTTATGGCGCAGGGTGGCGACCCAGTGGGCGATGGCACGGGCGACCCGGGCTATTCTTTCAAGGATGAAATCCGCAACGATCTCGTTTTCGATAGAGCGGGACTGCTCGCCATGGCGAATTCAGGTCCGAACACGAACGGAAGCCAATTCTTCATTACGTTTGGTCCCGCCGAGTGGCTGAACGGCTTGCATACGATTTTCGGGCAGGTGATCGAGGGCATGGATGTGGTGAACGCCATCACCCGCACGGAGCCCGGCTCTGGTACTCCCGCCGATGTGATCGAGTCTGTTACGATTACAGAGGAATGAGCAAACGCCGCAGGAAAAATAAGTCCTCGCGAGGATCGCCTCGCGAGGGCTTTGTGTTTACATGTCTACTTGTCTGCGGGTTTACTGTTCATGCGTACATTCCCCAATCCAACGCGGAGGGGTCTTCCATCATCGAGAAGTCCCACATATCCATGCCCATTTCGATGGTGACGGGCATGTTGAGACCTTCCATGGCTTTGGCTTTGGTCATTTCGATCATGGCGGGTCCGTATGGGCAGAACGGGGTGGTGAGGATCATTTTCACGTGGCCCACGCCGTTTTCCACCGAAATGTCGCGGACTAGCCCCAATTGGATGATGTGCATCCCGATCTCCGGGTCAATGACTTCCGACAGGCTCGCGCGCGCCGGCTGAACCAGTTCGGGGTGCGTCTGGTGGATCGTCCATTGGATTTCGTTGATGGTTTCTTCGGTCATTTGGTCTCCAAAGAGACCTGACAGGTCTTTAAGACCTGTCAGGTCTAAACTTAGTTTTTACTTCCTACATTTACCACATACGTGCAATGCGCGCCGCCATCCAAAATACATTGTACCTTCTTGGCGGGCAACGCAAGCATTTTAGAGATCAGCGTTTGGTCTATCGCGCAGACTTCGGGATGTGAAATGCCGATCTGATAATACGGGCATGAAATTTCGTGGATCTGATAATCTTTGCCCTTCTTTTCCCATTCTACGGTAAAGCCTTCTCGCGCAAGCATGTCTTTTACAAAGTCCAGCCGTTCTTCCATGCTGAGTCCCTGCATCTGCTCCGAATATTCTTTAGACATATCTTCCGCCACCTGGCTGAATAACTTTGTCACTTCCGGCGCGGGCATGGATTCTTTTATTTGCGCGAGAAGTTTCGAGGTCAGCCTCAGGTACTTGGTGGGGAAGCGCTCCATCCCGTCTAAGGTGAGCGAATACACAAGGCGTGGGCGCCCCACGCCATGACGTTCCTCGTCGGCTTTGATCAGTCCTTCTGCGGTGAGGTTCGTCAGGTGATGCCGGACAGAGATGGCGTTGATTCCCACCGCTTCTGCCAGTTCGTTGATGGCAATTTTTGGTTTGCGGTGCAAGGCGTCCAGGATCCGGTCTTTCGTGCTTTTCATAGCGGGCAGTATACCCGCCTGCTTGTGTATTGTCAATATACTAGAAAAATATCATAAATATTGACTTTTCGTCTTAGCCCTGCTATAATGCCGCCGACCCAGAATCTATATCGTCCCGCAGGTGTACTGCAAGAACAAAAAGGTAACATTCAACCTGCGGGACGTTCATTTCATCAGGAGCAAATCACGCATGTCGCAACTCGAGATCAAGAACCTGCACGTTAGCATCGAAGACAAGGAAATTCTCAAAGGGCTTTCGCTCAACGTCAATCAGGGCGAGATCCACGCAATCATGGGACCGAACGGAACGGGGAAGTCCACACTGGCTTACACATTGATGGGGCATCCGAATTACACCGTCACGCAAGGCGAAATCATTTTCAAAGGACAAAACGTGTTGGAACTCGAACCCGATGAGCGTTCGCGCCTCGGCATCTTTCTCGCGTTTCAGTACCCGGTCGCCATCCCCGGCGTGACCGTCGCTAACTTTTTGCGGACAGCCATCAACGCCCGCCGACGCGCCGAGAATCCCGAAGACAAGGGTATGCCGATTCCCGAGTTCCGCAAACTGCTCAAAGAAAAAATGTCCATGTTGAAAATGGATCAGAACTTCGCGGGTCGCTACCTCAACGACGGCTTCTCGGGCGGCGAAAAGAAACGCGCCGAAATTTTGCAGATGGCAACCTTGAAGCCCGAGATCGCCATTTTGGATGAAACCGATTCGGGTCTTGACATTGACGCGCTCCGCATCGTGGCGGAGGGAGTTAACGCCCTGAGCGGGTCCGAACTCGGCGTGCTCGTCATCACACACTATCAACGCTTGCTGAACTACATCAAACCGCACTTCGTCCACATCATGCTGGATGGGCGCATCGTCGAATCGGGCGGACCCGACCTTGCGCTTCACCTCGAAGAACAAGGCTACGAGTGGGTGCGCGAAAAGCATGAGGAAGTAGTTTCAGCCTAAAGACTTAAACACAAAGGGCACTACGGTCACGAAGGAATTAAACCCTTCTGCCTTAAACCTTAGTGTTCTTCGTGCCCTTAGTGGTTAAAGAGGTAAACATGTCTGAAGATGCACAACTTCTCGAAGATATTGGGCAATACAAATACGGCTTCCACGACCGTGACGACAATTATGTGTTCAAGTCGGAACGCGGACTGTCCCGCGCGGTGGTGGAAAATATATCGCGCATGAAGCAAGAGCCGCAGTGGATGCTCGATTTCCGCTTGAAAGCGCTCGAACATTTCATGAAGCGTCCCATGCCGAACTGGGGACCGACTCTCGCAGAGTTGGACCTCGACAACATCTACTACTATGTCAAGCCGACGGAGAAGAGCGAAAAATCGTGGGACGATGTTCCCGACGATATTAAGCGGACGTTCGACAAACTGGGCATCCCCGAAGCGGAGCGGAAATTCTTAGCCGGTGTCGGCGCGCAATACGAATCGGAGATGGTCTATCACTCCATTCAAGAACACCTCGAAAAACAGGGCGTGATCTTCCTTTCCATTGAAGACGGCTTGAAACAATATCCCGATCTGTTCCGTGAATATTTTGGAACAGTGATTCCAATCGAAGATAATAAATTCGCCGCGTTGAACAGTGCGGTCTGGTCGGGCGGATCGTTCGTGTACGTGCCGAAAGGCGTCAAAGTAGACCTGCCGTTGCAGGCATATTTCCGCTTGAACACGGCGAACGTCGGACAGTTCGAGCGCACGCTGATCATCGTTGACGAAGGCGCAAGCGTGCATTATGTGGAGGGTTGTTTCCTCGAAGGCGCAATGGTTCGTACTCGCGGCGGTGAAAAGCCGATTGAACAAATTCAAGTCGGCGACGAAGTGATGACTCATCAGGGTCGTTGGCGCAACGTGTATCACACGCAAAAGCGGCCGTATCATGGCAAGGTCTACAACATTCGGTTTTACGGCGATAGCAAACGCGAATTGAATGTGACTGCCGAGCATCCATTGTTGGTGGTTCGCCGTGAACGAGACGGCATGCGCAACAAAGACTTTCAGTTATCCTGGTCCCGCGCAGACAGCGTACAGGAAGGCGATTATCTTGTTGTGCCTGTGCCTCAACCTGTGCTTGAGCCGGCGCTTGCCCATTCAGTGGTTGTTCCGTTGGGACGAGGACGCCATGCGCCGGTCGACCGCGAAGTGAATCTGCCTTATGAGCCTGATTTCTTCCGCCTGCTTGGGTATTATTTTGCCGAAGGTCACGTGGATAACGAGCATTATCTGTCGCTGTCTTTCCATGTGGATGAGACGGATTATCTTGCCGACGCCAAAGAACTTGTTGCGCATTACTTTGGAAAACCCCCGATCGAAAATAAGCCCCGCCAAAACGGTCAGACACTTGTGTTGTCGTCTACTGAAATTGCCCGTACATTTGCCCGCGAGTTTGGCTCGAATGTGTACGAAAAGCGAATTCCCGATTGGGTCTCCGGCGCAGACACGATATTGCTTGCCGAATTAGTCAAGGGGATGTGGCGCGGCGACGGCAGTTACGATCCGAAGAAGAATATGTTCCGATATAACTCTGTCTCTGCCGAGTTGGCGTATGCCTTTCGCGATGCGTGTTTGCGGCTGGGAGTTGCCGCTTCTGTAAATATGCAGGAACGCGCGCTGCCGCGTAAGGCTATCTATGCGGTTGTGATTGCCTCGCCGTTCAATTCTCGATTTGGCGACATTGTTGGCGTGAATGCGCCCGACGGCAGCGATAGCGGTTCTCCGTTTGCGATAGATCAGAACTTCATGTATCTGCCAATCAAACAGATCGCTGTAAACGAGCAGGAGGTTGAAGTCTACAACTTCTCCGTTGCGGAAGATGAATCGTATGTTGCCGAGGGCGTCGTCTCGCACAACTGCACAGCGCCGCAATACACCACCGACTCGTTCCACTCCGGCGTGATCGAGATCATCGTCAAAAAAGGCGCGCGCTCGCGTTACTCGACCGTTCAAAACTGGTCAACGAATGTGTACAACCTCGTGACGCAACGCGCCAAAGTGTTCGAGAACGCCACGCACGAATGGGTGGACGCCAACATCGGCTCGAAGGTCACGATGAAATATCCCTCGTGCTATCTCATGGAGCCCGGCGCGCATGGCGAGATGCTTTCCATGGCGTTCGCGGGTCCCGGTCAAACACAGGACGCAGGCTCGAAGATGGTTCACTTCGCGCCGAACACAACGAGCAAAGTGACATCCAAATCCATTTCAAAATCTGGCGGACGCGCTTCGTATCGCGGTCTGCTCAAAGTGCATAAAGGCGCGAAAGGCGTCAAATCGAATGTGGTGTGCGACGCGCTTCTGCTCGATCCGCAATCGCGCTCCGACACATATCCCTACATCGAAATTGACGAAGACGACGTGACGATCGGTCACGAAGCCTCGGTCAGCAAAGTGGGCGAGGAGCAACTCTTCTATCTCATGTCGCGCGGTCTAAGCGAAGAGGAAGCCACCACCATGGTCGTCTCTGGCTTCATCGAGCCGCTCGTCAAAGAATTGCCGATGGAATACGCCGTCGAAATGAATCGCCTCATCGCGTTGCAGATGGAAGGTTCGATAGGATAAAAATTTCCGCGCTGAGCGGAGCGCAGCGAAGTCGAAGCGCATTTGCAAATAGCCCTTCGACTACGGCTGTCGCCTCCGCTCAGGGCGAGATGGAATTGACATGCAGGAAAAACCAAAAGTAGTTATTTCAAAAACCAGACGAGTAGACTCTGCCGCGAAGGATTTTGCATTTTCTGAATCCGACATCCGCGCGGGCAAGGATGCAATCGCTTCATACCGGACCTCAGCCTGGTCGTCGTTTAAGAAACATTCTCTCCCCTCGACGACCGAAGAGGCGTGGCGTCGCACAGACATTCACGCGCTCCCCGCCGATAAATTTGTTTTACCGAAAGATGGCGCGTTCAACGACCTGCCTTCTGTGCGGGAAGATTTGCTTCGTCCATTGGTTGCCGATCAGCATGGCGGGCAGATCATTCTGTTGCCCGGCGGGTCAAAGATCGAGTTGGACGAGAAGATTGCCGAGAAAGGCGTTGTCTTCACAGACCTTCTCACTGCCGAACAGAAACACCCTGAGTTACTTGCGAAGATGCTGGGCAAGACAGTCAATGTGGAAGAGGGGAAATTCTCCGCGTTGGCTGGCGCGTTTGCGCAAAATGGGATCGTGTTGTACGTTCCAAAAGGCGTGACCGTTGACGAGCCGCTTCATTCCGTGTTGTGGGGACCCGGCGCCGACTTGGCGCACATCTCTCACATCCTCGTGCTGGTGGACGAGGGCGCGTCCGTGACGTATGTCCACGAGGCGGCGTCGCCCGACGAAGCTGGATCAAACTCACTGCACGCGGGAATCGTCGAAATCCAAGTGATGGAAGGCGCGACGTTGAAATTTGTCGAACTGCAATCGTGGGGGCGTCACGTTTGGAATTTCAGTCACGAGCGCGCGCGCGTTGAACGCGGCGGCAATCTCGATTGGATCTTTGGCGCGATCGGTTCGCGTCTCACGAAGAATTTCTCCGAACTTGATCTCGCGGGCGAAGGCGCGCAGGGACGCATGTCGGGCTTCTATTTTACGGACGGTAACCAGCATCTCGATCACGACACGCAACAGAATCATCTCGCGCCGCACACCACCAGCGACTTGCTGTTCAAGGGCGCGTTGAAAGGCAAGAGCCGTTCGGTGTGGCAGGGCATGATCTACGTGGCGCCCGGCGCGCAAAAGACCGACGGCTATCAGGCGAACCGCAATCTCGTGTTGAGCGAAGGCGCGCGCGCCGACTCGATCCCCGGTTTAGAAATTCTCGCGGACGATGTGCGCTGTACGCACGGCGCGACCGTTGGAAAGTTGGAAGCCGAGCCGTTGTTCTATTTGAAGTCGCGCGGCATCCCGCAAAACGAAGCCGAAAAGATCGTTGTCGAGGGATTCTTCGACCCGATCTTCCAGCGTATCCCATTCGAAGGCGTGCGCGAACGCTTCCAGCAATATATTGCTGATAAAATGTCATAATAGGAATTGAGAAACCCAATGGCAAAAACAAAAACGACGAAGACCAAAGCGAAGCCGTCAACAACAAGGCTTGCCGCGCGGAAACCTGCAAAACCGCGCGCCTCCGCGCCGAAAGGCAAGGCAGGGATGGCGGCGCCCAAAGCGAAGCCGAAATCCATCGTCCTTTCGCCGCCGAGCAAGTCTGCCGCGCGGTCTCGCCCCGCCGCGACGACGAAGGTGCGCGTGCCGAACAAGGCTTACACTTCGCGCATTGCGTCGTCGGGGGAACGAAAGATGATGCTGAAGAGTTTGCGGTTGCCGCAATACAATTACATGAAGCCGCCCGGCGTTCAGCACGATTTTCAAGTGGGCGACAAGGTGGAAGTGTTTTGCGACCATGAAAAGAATCGCGACCGTATTCGCGGTTGGATTCAGGGCGTTGTCGTGCAAGTGGACAATAAACTCGTCGCGGTGCAGTTCCGCTCGAATGTATACCTCACCGACGGCTGGATGGTTCCCGATCGCATCCTATGGTATCCGCTGACCTCCGAACATATGCGCCCTGTCCCCGGTAAGAAATCGGCGAAGCGCGAGGAAAAAGTAATTCCTGATTATTAGGGAGACAAGTAGACACGTAGACAAGTAAACACGCATACATGTTTCCTTGTTTACCTGTGTACCTGTGTACCTGTGTACCTGTGTGCTTGTTTACATGTCATACAATCCCCACGAAATCCGCAAAGATTTTCCGATCATCCAGCGCAAGACGCACGAGAACGTCCCGCTGGTGTATTTGGATTCGACTGCCACGTCGCAAAAGCCGCTGGCGGTGATCGAAGCGATGAACGACTATTATCGCCGTTCCAACGCGAACATCCATCGCGGCGTGCACACGCTCGCCGAAGAAGCGACCGCAATGTACGAAGAGGCGCGCGAGAAGATCGCCAAGTTCATCAACGCGCCGTCGTCAAAGCAGGTCATTTACACGCGCAACGCGACCGAGTCCATTAACCTCGTGGCGTACACGTGGGCGCGCGCGAATCTCAAAACGGGCGATCTCGTCATCCTCACCGAGATGGAGCATCATTCGAACCTCGTGCCGTGGCAGATGCTGCAAGCCGAGCGCGGCATCGAGTTGGATTTCATCCCTGTGACGGAAGATGGCTTGCTGGATCTGGATGCCTACAAAACGCTTCTTTCGCGGACCCCGAAACTGGTCGCCTTTACACACATGTCCAACGTCCTCGGCACGATCAACCCCGCCGCAGACATCATCCGCATGGCGCACGAAATCGGCGCAGTCACCGTCGTGGACGCGGCGCAATCCGTTCCGCATCTCAGCGTGGACGTGCAAGCCCTCGACGCGGATTTCCTTGCCTTCTCTGCCCACAAAATGTGCGGACCGACCGGCATCGGCGCGTTGTATGGAAAGACCGAACTGCTTGAATCCATGCCTCCGTTTTTGGGCGGCGGCGACATGATCAAAGAAGTGAAACTCCGCTCGTTCAGACCGAACACGCTTCCGCACAAATTCGAAGCGGGGACTCCCGCCATCGCGGAAGCCGTCGGTTTCGGCGCGGCAGTGGATTATCTGACGAATATCGGCATGGACAACATCGCCGCGCACGAACACGAGATCACCGAATACGCGCTCGAACGGCTGGAGGAAATCCCCGGACTCAAGTTGTTCGGTCCCTCGGCGGATAAAAAAGGCGGCGTCGCCGCATTCACCTTTGACGGCGTTCACCCTCACGATGTGGCGCAGATCCTCGACCGCGACGGGATCGCGATCCGCGCGGGGCATCATTGCGCCCAGCCGTTGCACGAGAAATTTGGAATCCCCGCTACGTCCCGCGCGTCGTTCTATTTGTACAACACGAAGGAAGAAGTGGACCTGCTGGTGAACGGGATTTATAAAGTTAAGGAATTGTTTGGTTAGATATGCGTGAAGAAGATTGGATCGTTGGTATTCGAAATGGAATATTAAGTGTCATTAGTCCAACGCAAAAATCTGCGGAGATTCGTTTTGAAGAAATAAAAGGCATTGCGATAGAGACAAACGATTCGGGCCCATTTGGTGCTGATGTTATCTGGCACGTGTCAGACGGAAAGATAACAATCCATTTTCCGATGGGCGCGAGGGGCGAAAAAGAAGTTGTAGAAGAATTGATGAAAATTGATAGTTTTAATTATCAAGAAATGATAGATGCTATGGGTAGCGTGGATAATAAAGTTTTCATCCTTCTAAATCGGATAGAGGCTTAGAAATTATGGATGATTTATACCGTGAAGTCATCATCGAACACTACAAAAACCCCTCGTATCGTGGACACCTCGACCCGCACGATATTCAATTTGCGGACAACAATCCGCTGTGCGGCGATCACATCGAGATCACGCTTCAAACCGCGCCCGATGGAACTGTGCAAGACGCGCGTTTCGACGGGCATGGATGCGCCATTTCGCAAGCATCGGCTGATCTGTTGATCGAATCCATTATTGGCAAGCCGCTAGACGAGGTAAAGAACCTCAACAAGCAATCCATTCTCGACATGCTCGGCATCGAACTTGGACCCGTCCGCTTGAAGTGCGCGTTACTGTCGCTCAAGGTGTTGAAGGCGGGGGTCTATGGGCTGGGCGAGGCGAGCGATGAGTTGGTGGAATAAATAATGTTCAACTATATAACCTTGGAAGAATCAAAAATCGAATACTTTGAAATTATCCCCGCCAGCGAATTGCCGAACGGGGAGCGATTGTTCATTGAGATCGAAGGCAACTCGCTGGTGATCTTCAATATTGCGGATCAATACTTTGCGATTGCCGATATCTGCTCGCATGACAACGGTCCGTTGGGGGAGGGCGACCTCGAGGGATTCAACGTCATCTGTCCGCGTCACGGCGCCGAGTTTGACGTGCGGACGGGCAAGGTGATGCAATTGCCCGCCGTGGACGATATCCCCGCGTATCCTGTTCAGGTGCGAGATGGAACGATTTTTATTGGGATACCGAAGGAATAAATCGTTAATGAAAGAGGAAAGAAGAAAGAGGAAGGGTTGAAGCGCTGTTTTTCCTCGCTTCGCCTCCGCTCAGCGCAAACTTTCTTCTTTCGTTCACCCACCCCCAATCGTAAATCGTTAATCGGCAATCGAAAATCGCCCCACAATTCTCAAAATATCAAACCCCTCCGCAAACGGACGCTCCGCCAGCGCGCCGTGACGCACCATGATGGAGCGCGTCAGCTCGCTGTTGAAGTAATATCTATCGCGATACGTTTCATATTTGGATAATGCTTCGATCTTCTTGTTGACATCCTCTTCGGTGACTTCAACGAGGAAGTGGGGGAAGAATCCGTATGAAGAGCGGACAACGTCGAATCCCAGCACCGTGATTCCGCGAAAGGCTCGCAAGGCTTCGTCGGTCATCGTGTTGTGGTCTTGATGCACATCCTGTTTGGAGTGAGTGAAGATCAAATCGGGCTTGAAGTCTTTGCGGAGTTTGAGGAAGTATTCGAGGATCTCTTGCCGTGAATTTGGAAACACGCGCGTAGTGAACGGACCGAGAACGATTTTCTCTTGTGGAACGCCTAACACTGTCATTGCTTCATAATGTTCGTTCTTCACGTTCTGCAGGTCGGGATTCTTTTGGTTATCCGATAGCGTGACACATAGCACATCGGTTTTGCGTGAAATGCTGTGGAGCAACGCGCCGCATCCCAACTCAATATCGTCAGGATGCGCGCCGAGGAATAGGACTCGTTTGCCGGAGAAGTTCATGATGTTTGTGGTCTACGCAATACGCAGTACGTAATACGAAATACTGCGTGCTTCGTACTGCGTAAAGAGCTATTTTGTGGCGAGTATCCCGCCCACGACTTTCGTCATCACCAGCTTGCCATCGCGGTTGAACCATCGCGTAGCCACGTCGGTGATCTTGCCGATGAGCGCTTCGTATTCATCGTGACCGTTGAACATGGAGGTCCACAATCTGCGGTCTTCGCTCAACGAGGCGCGGACGTATTCGATGAACGGCGCAACAGCGGGGAAGGTGAGGTGATTCTCGAACTTGTGCAATTCGGTCTTGGCGAAGATTCGATCAATGGTGTTGAAGATGTCGCCTTTGAAGCGACTCGACCCAGGCATCGGCGGGATGGTCGCGTTCGTGGCTTCTTTGATGATCTCATAGAACATCCGCTTGTTCTCGGGCAGCGGACCCGAGACGAAGAGCCGTCCGCCAGATTTCAAAACGCGATGAGCCTCACCAAATGTAAAGTCGAGGTCTGAAGCGTAGTAGATGGCGAACGCGCTGGTGCAGAGGTCGAAGGAGTTATCCGCGAAGTTGAAGGGCTTGTTGAAATCTAAAAAGACGAAGTCAATGTTCGAGCCGCGTTCTTTGTTCTTGGCGCGGGCTTTGTTGAGGAGCTCCTCCGAGAAATCTCCACCCGTGATTTTCGCGCCGCGTTTAGTATAATCGTCGAACAGAAAAGACAGTTTGCCCGCGCCGCAGCCGACATCGAGAATGTTCATGCCCGCCTGAGGTTGGAGCAGTTCGTTCGTCCACACGTCAATGTTGGCGGAGCCGTATGTTTCGTGGATGTCAATGCGGGTGAGCAGGTCTTTTGAAGTTTCTTGATAATTGATTTCCATTGGGTTCTCCTGATGTGGCGCTCGTGCCGCAAAGTACACTTTGCGTTTGCGCGGTGTAAAAGCAAGCGAAGTGCAAGATAAATCTTGCGGTACGAACGTCTATGAAAATTATACCAACAAATAAACTAAAATTCAATCACTGAATTTTGAAGCTGCTAATTATTGTTCAGATTTCATGATATAAAATCGGCAGGTGGGTCTGTGCAGTGACAAAACGGCTGAACGGCGAAGGATTTTTGATCACCGCGTATCCAACCGACGCGGTGAAAGAAGGAGAACGAATATGGCACAAGTGAAGGTCTATTACGACCAGAGAGGCAATACGCTGACCGTTTGGCTTGGCGATCCGCAAGACGAGGCGGTCGCGGAGGAAACGGGCGATGAGGTTATCCTGATGAAGGACAAAAATGGGAATGTGATCGGTTTTGAAAAACTGAATTACATCCTGCCCGCATCTGCGCGATTGAATGTGGCGTTCGAGACAGTCACCGCGTAGTTTGGCGGCGTGAAGGGAATAGGAGGATTCCGAGGTTGTTCGGGACTTTGGAATCCTTTTTGTCTTTAATGGCGAAGAACATTTTATTTACTGTTTAGGTGTGGCGCTATTGGCTGGCATCATCTTGGGCTATCTGCCAAAATAGGATCGATACTCGGCAGTACCAAGTGATTACCTGATGCCATGATAAAATTTCCACATTGGAGTCATCATGGCGAGCAAAATAAATTCCGTCAAAGGCACACGCGAGTTTTACCCCGAGCAGATGTTCGCGCGCAACTTCATCTATGCAAAAGTTCGCGCGGCGTCTGAGATGTTCGGCTATCAGGAGTGGGACGGGCCGTTCATCGAGCCGATTGACTTGTACGCGGCGAAATCGGGCGAGGAACTCGTGAAGAAGCAATCGTTCACGTTCGAAGATCGCGGCGGCGATTTGGTGACACTGCGCCCCGAACTCACGCCGTCGCTGGCGCGCATGATCGCGGCGAAACAGGGCGAATTAAATTTCCCCGTGCGCTGGTGGTCGTTCGGTCCGTTTTGGCGATATGAGACGCCGCAACGCGGACGCGCGCGCGAATTCTTCCAATGGAATATTGACATGCTCGGCGCGGATTCGCCCGAAGCGGATGCGGAACTGATCGCGGTGGGGGCGACGTTCCTGCGCTCGGTCGGACTCAGCCCCAGCCTGACTCAAATTAGTGTGAATAATCGGCGCCTGATGGAATCGCAGTTCGACTTGCTCGACATCCCAGCCGACAAGCGCGTGGACGTGTCGAACCTTGTTGACCGCCGCGGCAAAATGGAATCTGCCAAGTGGGACGCGTACGCGCTTGAACTTGGGTTGAATCAAAAACAACTTGACGGCTTGAAAGACTTGCTCGGCAATTTCGATTTGTGGAAGCAAAGCGATGAATTGACTCGTACCTTCGCCGCGCTCGAAGCGTTGGGCGTGAAAGAGTATGTGAAGTTCGATCCGAACATCATGCGCGGACTGTTGTATTACACAGGCACGGTCTTCGAGGCGTTTGACACAAGCGGATCGGTGAAGCGCGCCATCTTCGGCGGAGGTCGCTACGACAATTTGCTTGCAGATGTCGGCGGGCAACCGTTGTCTGGTGTTGGGTTCGCGATGGGCGATGTGGTGGTGGGGATCATCTTGCAAGAGGCGGGACTCGTCCCTGAGTTCCAGCCGAGTCCCGCGCAGGTGTTGGTCACTGTGTTCGATGAAAAATTGTTGACGCAATCTTATGCGCTCGCGGCAGAGTTGCGGAGCGCGGGACTCAATGCGATGGTCTACCCTGAGCCGACAAAACTGCCGAAACAATTCAAATTCGCCGACAAGATGAAGATGAAAGCCGCGCTGGTGCTGGGTCCCGACGAAGCAGAGAAAGGCTTGGTGGTCGTCAAAAACCTGACGACGGGCGAGCAGGCTCAAGTCAGGAGAGAAGCGGTTCTTGAATCCGTAAAAGAGATTTTGAAGAATGCTTGAAATTCGTCCCGTTACAAAAGAAAATTGGGAAGCATTGATCGATTTGAAAGTGCGCGACGATCAGAAAAATTTCGTCGCGTCGAATTTGTATTCGATCGCTCAATCGCAATTCGGCGACGAGTTCGAAGGACATTGGGATCTGTTCGCGTATGGAATCTATGACGGCGATACGCCTGTCGGATTTTTGATGTATGGGTTGAATTTCGCGCATCCGTCACAGCAGGCTTACATTCAACGCTTGATGGTGGATGAAAAATTTCAGGGCAAAGGCTATGGGCGTTTTGGGATGCAAAAGATGTTGGAAATTTTTCGCGCCGATGAACGCGTCAAAGAAGTGAGCATCAGTTATGAGCCTGTGAATGATGTTGCGCGCAAGTTGTACGCGAGTTTGGGCTTTGTGGAAACGGGGCGCATCATCGAGGATGAGGTGGAAGCGGTGTTGAAGTTGAAATAAGCGCGACAAACCTGAAATAATCTTTCTGCATGAATCAAAACAAAAAAATGGACGCGGATAAACGCAGAAAACGCTGATCTTTGCTTTTGTCAGCGTAGATCAGCGTTTATCTGCGTTCCAAATTGATTTTGGGGGTAGTCAATTTTAATTATCTTCCGTCGTCCTGGTCTTTTACGCCATACCCGGGACCGTCCTTGAAGAAATCGTAGTGCGGTTTGATGTCGGGCGTAAAGTCGAGGACTTCGCCTGCTTCAAGTTGGCGGGCGGTTTCAAGGAGGATGGGTTTGCCGTGATGGTTTGTCCCTTCGAAGAGACCGGTGAGTCCGACCGCGCTGATATATTCGCCGCCTTTGGCGGTGTACGCGGTTGGCACTTCGTCTTCGGGGAAGATCGCAAGGTACGGGCATTCGGGGACGCACGCGCCGCAGTCAATGCAAGTGTCGGGGTCAATGTAGATCCAGGGCCATTTATCGAGCGGGAAGCCCGGCAACATGCACTCGACGGGACAAACGTCAATGCAACCGCGGTCTCGAACGCACAAGCTGGTGATGATATGGGTCATGGAACACTCCTTTGAGAAGTTAGTAGTGATGTCCGCAACCTTGCGAAGGTTGGAGAATCCTTCGCAAGGTTTAGAGTTGCCTGATTATATCTGGCTTCGTGTACTCTGCAAGATAAAAAATGTTACTTCGCGGCAAATTTCGCGGTGACCGCGTCCCAGTTGACCACGTTCCACCACGCGGCGACGTAATCGGCGCGGCGGCTTTGATAGTTCAAATAGTACGCGTGTTCCCACACATCAATGCCGAGGATCGGAGTCGCGCCGTCCGAAAGCGGATTATCCTGATTCGCTGTGGAGACCACCGCGAGTCCGCTTCCTTTTTTGACGAGCCATGCCCAGCCCGAGCCGAATCGCCCCGCGGCGGATTTGGCGAACTCTTCTTTGAACGCGTCAAACGACCCGAAGGCTGATTCGACCGCTTTCGCCAACTCGCCCTTCGGCGCTCCCCCGGCGTTCGGTCCCATCACTTCCCAGAACAGGTTGTGATTGTACGTCCCGCCGCCGTGATTGCGCACCACGCCGCGCACCGATTCAGGGACGGCGTTCAGGTCGCTCAGCATCGCAACGAGCGATTTGCCCGCGAGTTCGGGAGTTTTGTCCACTGCGCCGTTCAAATTGGTGATGTAGGCTTGGTGATGTTTCGTGTGATGGATCTCCATCGTGCGCGCGTCAATGTGCGGTTCGAGCGCGTCGTAGGCGTACGCCAGTTTCGGAAGTTCGAATGCCATGATTGTCTCCTTGTTGGAATTTTTGTAATGACGACTTCAGTCGTCTTTCGTTGAATAACGATTGAAATCGTTACTACAATTATATTTTCTTACTAGAAGATTGTAGCCCTGTGGAGGAAGCGTGTCAAGAAAGATATTCGATTTCTCCCTTGCCCTGAATCGTTCCCTTCTGTTATCCTCGCGGCATGAACAAAAACCGACTCGAAGCCTTCAGCGATGGCGTGATCGCCATCATCATCACGATCATGGTGTTGGAATTGAAAGTTCCGCACGAACCGACCTTCGCCGCATTGAGCGAACTGGCTCCCGTTTTTCTCAGTTACGTATTGAGTTTCATTTACGTTGGCATTTACTGGAATAACCATCATCATCTGTGGCAGATGGGCAAGCAGGTGAATGGACGAATCCTGTGGGCGAATCTGCATCTGTTGTTTTGGCTGTCGTTGCTTCCGTTTGCCACCGCATGGAGCGGCGAGACGAGTTTTGCCGAACTACCGATGGCGGCATACGGCTTTGTGCTTTGGATGGCGGCGCTGGCGTATTTCATTCTTGTTCGCGCGATGATCTCGCATCACGGCAAAGAATCCGCGCTTGCCGTTGCGATCGGCAATGATTTCAAGGGCATCGTTTCACTGATTGGATATACCGTTGCGATCATCGTTGCGTTCTTCAATCCGTTGATCTCGTTGGGGTTATATGCGGCTGTCGCAATGCACTGGTTCATCCCCGACCGCCGAATTGAAAAGACGATAGGACGTTGATGAAATGACTCTTGCGTTGAATGATCACGATCGCGCCATGTTGCGCGGCGACCATGGCCCCGCCGCAAAGATAGCAATGACGATCATTGTCCGCATGGCGGAAGTATCCGGCGCGGAAGAATTGCTCGATATCACCGGCGCGCACATTGACAGCACGGTCTACATCGGCGATGCGGGGCTGGAGTTTGCCGAACGGCTGGCGAGCCTCGGCGCGAAAGTGGCGGTGCCGACCAGCCTCAACGTGAGCGGACTCGACGAGCATCACTGGCAGGAGTGGGCGGTCCCACCGGAGTGGGCGAGGCAGGCTCAACGTCAGATGGAGGCGTATCGAAGCATGGGCACGACTCCCACGTGGACGTGCGCTCCGTATCAGACAGAGGCGTCGCGCCCGAAGTTCCGTCAACAAATTGCGTGGGGCGAGTCGAACGCGATCGTATTTGCCAACTCTGTCA
The DNA here is from genome assembly GCA_021462845.1 of Anaerolineales bacterium. Classification (GTDB taxonomy): domain Bacteria; phylum Chloroflexota; class Anaerolineae; order Anaerolineales; family Villigracilaceae; genus Defluviilinea. The sequence continues at coordinate 10,099 of JAJTXU010000006.1, read as the reverse complement.
TCGGCGCGAGAACCGAACGGTATCCTGATCTCTTCGATATTTGTTGCGCCATCACCGCGCGCGCGCCCGCGATTGGACTGCATCTCACGGAGAATCGCGCGGGCGAGGTGTTGTTGCAAATGAAAGATATTCCACTCGCGCTTCAACAAAGCGATGACTTTTATCCGGTCTTGGGACACTTTGTCGGCAAGATCGCGCGGGATCGAATCCCGGTCATCCACGGGCTGGCTGTTTCGCCTGCGGAGGACCAACTCAAAGCGTTGGGCGCCGCGTCGGCTTCGTCGGGCGGGGTCGCGCTGTTCCATGTGGTCGGCGTCACGCCCGAAGCGCCGACGTTGGAAGCGGCGTTTCAAAATAAATCTCCGCATGAAACGATTGATGTGACGATGGAATTATTACGCAACGCGCGCGCCGAACTCACTCACACCGACAGCGATGAGTTGGATATGGTTGTGTTGGGAAGTCCGCATTTTTCGCTGGCAGAATTCAAACGACTCGCGCCATTGATCGCTGGGAAACAAAAACATCCCAACGTGAAATTTCTTGTCACGTCCAGCCGCGCGATGACTCAATTGGCGAAACAAGCGGGGTATCTTGACTCGCTTCAATCCTTTGGCGCGCAATTGACCGTGGACACGTGCATCCTCACGACGCCGATGTTGCCGCCAGAAATAAAACGCTTGATGACTAACTCGGCGAAGTTTGCATATTACACGCCGGGGTTGTTGGGACGCAAGATCGCATTCGGCAGTTTGAAAGATTGTGTGGAATCAGCAGTCGAAGGCAAAATTATTCGAGACGATTCGTTATGGGCAAGTTGATTCTTTCAGGCAAGCCGTTCATCGCTGGCTCGGCAAAGGGAATCGCGTTGGTGAGTCGTGAGCCGCTTTCGTTTTGGGGCGGTTATGATTGGAAGACCGGCGAGATCATTGACCGCAGGCATCCGCTTTCGGGGCAGATTGCAAAGGGTAGAATCCTCGCCATCCCCTTCACGCGCGGATCGTCCACGACGACGGCGGTGTTGCTTGAATCAATCCGCGCTGGGACTGCGCCTTCGGGCATTATCACCACCGCAACTGATTTCTTCTTCGCGCTCGCGTCTGTTGTGGCGGATGAGATGTACTCCAAGCCGATTCCGCTGGTGGCGGTTTCAGATTCTGATTTTGCGTTGTTGAAGACGGGGGATGAGGTTGAGATTGATAATGATAGGTTGGTCGTAGTGCCGACTTAAGTCGGCGTTACTGAAGGAAAATATATGCTCAACTTCAACTCTGCCCTAAAATTCGCCCCGCCCTCCGATTGGATCAAAATCACCGCGCTAGACGCGCACACCGGCGGCGAGCCGTTCCGCGTGATCGTGGTAGCGCCGACTTAAGTCGGCGTTACTGAAGGAAAATATATGCTCAACTTCAACTCTGCCCTACAATTCACCCCTCCCTCCGATTGGATCAAGATCACCGCGATAGATGCGCACACCGGCGGAGAACCGTTCCGCGTGATCGTGGATGGATTCCCGGAGTTGAAGGGCGACACCATCCTCGAAAAGCGGCGATACGCGAAAGAACATTACGATCACCTTCGCACCGCGTTGATGTGGGAGCCGCGCGGTCACGCGGACATGTACGGATGCCTCCTCACGCCGCCCGTCACGCAAGAGGCGGATTTTGGAATTCTGTTCATCCATAACGAGGGATTCAGTCCGATGTGTGGACATGGAATCATCGGCATTGCGACAGTCGTTTTGGAGACGGGGATGATGCCGATGGTTTCGCCTATCACGGAAATCAAAATAGACAGCCCAGCAGGATTGATCACTGCCTTTGCGCACATCGAAGACGATCACGTGAAGAATGTTTCGTTTCTCAATGTCCCATCGTTCGTTTTAGAGTTGGATGCAATCGTGGACGTGCCGGGGCTTGGACAAGTCCGCTACGACCTTGCCTTTGGCGGGGGGGTTTATGCGTACGTGAATGCCAAAGACGTTGGCGTTTCGTGTTCGCCGCAGGATTTCCGTGCGCTCATCGAAAAAGGGATGGCGATCAAGCGCGCGGTGATGAACAGCAGGAATATTGAACATCCATTTGAAAAGGATTTGGGATTTTTATACGGCACAATTTTTGTGGACGGGCCGCAAGACCCCAAATCGCACAGCCGCAACGTGTGCATCTTCGCCGATGGGGAAGTGGATCGCAGTCCGACGGGAACGGGTGTGAGCGGGCGGCTCGCCATCCATCACGCGAGAGGCGAGATTCAGGTTTGCGAAGTGATCGCAATCGAAAGTATCATTGGGAGCAAGTTCGATGGGCGCGTCTTTGACGAGACGACATTTGGTACGCACTCGGCGATTATCCCTGAGGTGCGGGGCGAAGCGCACATCATCGGCAGAAATGAGTTGTGGATCAATCCGAACGATCCGCTGGCGAATGGATTTATCTTGCGTTAAACGTCCCGCTGTTATGCTGTTGCAGGTTAATAATTAAACCGAGCAATCCTTCCACGCCATTTTGAACCACGGAGACACCGAGTCACGGAGTTTTTTTAAATTGTTTTTCTCTGTGTCTCCGTGTCTCAGTGGTTAGATTTTTTGCTCGATTAATTTAGAAAAGAGCGAAAGCCGTCGCCCTCGGCGGAGTGTTCGCGCGAGAAACGCCCCGCAGGTTTAATTGATAAACGGCGTTCAGCAAAGAAAACCTGCTGGACGATTAAAGGATTTTATGAAACTTCCACCACACATTTATCTCGATGAGCGAAACATTCCATACGAAGCGCGGAGTTTTTCTCCCGAAACCGAAAAGGGCGCGGCGAACGTGGCGCGCGCGCTTGGGTTTTCGGAGCGGCAAGCCGTGAAGACGTTGATCTTTCAAGCGGATACGGGCGAGCGCGTGTTGGTGATGCTCGGCGGCGACCAGAACGCGATCTCTGGAAATTTGAAGAAAGCCATCGGCTCGCGCAATATTCAGATGGCTTCGCCCGACGCGGTGAAAGAGACGACGGGCTACGTGATCGGCTCGATTCCCGCGTTCGGCTGGCAACCCAGCGGATTCCGATCGTTCCTTGAAGCGACTCTGCTGAATGAACCCATCCTCGGCACGGGCGCGGGTCAATGGGGCGAGGAGATCATGATCACACCGCAGAATTTGGTGAGGGCGAGCAGCGCCATCGTGGTCAATTTGACGGAGAGGGAGAAACCAGTATTTGTGTGAGTTTTTCAAGGTTATACTTTAATCTAAAGGAAACAATAATCATGCTTGGAAATATCTTGAAAGTTGTTGCGGCAATCGTTATCGGATGGGTCGTCGGATATTTTCTCGGCTCTATCCTCGGCGCTGTGTTTGGAATATTTGCCAGTTTTCTTATTCCAGACGTCTTTACATCTCACCAAGCAGCACTCATCAGCCTTTTAATTTCTATCCTTTTAGGATGTTCCCTTAGTTGGTTTGCGGCGAGGGTTTACAACAGGTTGAATGAAACGAATTACAATTTATTCCTTGGTTTAATTCCTGGAGTCCTTATTGGGCTTGTCGTTGTTGTATTTGTTTACGGTTCTGTTGAAGTTTATGACCAAAATGATTTTTACAGCTTCAGGGCAGGTCGTCAGCTTGCAGTAACTCCAATTATGGGGTATGCCGCTAAAGTAGGCGGCTACATTGGCGCGGTAACTTTTGCGTTTTTTGGCGCGGTTAGTGTCGTTCATGAGATCGTCCAATCTCATTTGCAATTACGGAGAAACCGCGAGCTGATGAAGAATTCGCCTCCATCGAACTGGGGGCTGCCAGACGCGCCAAAAATAAAATCATCTGTGCAAGTAAACCAGATAACCAACTCAGCTCCTCCTTTGCAAAGCCGTATAAATTTTCAAAAAAGCGGAAAAATTTATCTTTTTCTAAAAGCGCTTGTCTCCGCTTTAGTTATCGGGATAATCCTTTCGATCGTTGGCTGGCAAATTTTAGGTTGGATGTCAAGCACTCAATTCAGTGAAGGACTCTTTTGGACCAGTTTGTTACTGGCGGTCTACGGTTATGTAAATTTTATTGGAAGGCATAGAGGCAGTCGCACTTATAGCGAGTCGGCGGGTGTGATGAATCTTGAAGAACGGAATAGATATTGGGCTGCAGAAGCAGAAAACATTTTTGAGAGTCTGCCTTACATTGCACTGGTCAGTGTCTGCCTTTTTGTGTTCGCCGTCTTGATTTCATTCATCTTCTGATAGCAAGAGAGGTGTATGTCAAACGTGTTTTTTCAGGCGCGCCTCGATACGGGAGTGTGTCAATGGGGCGAGGAGATCATGATCACGCCGCAGAATTTGATTCGAACAAGCAATGCGATTGCGGTGAATTTAACAGACGGGGAGAAGCCTTATCGGGGAGGTTCGACGGCAATCGGTTATACTGACGGCATTCAATAGGAGGCGCGATGCTTGATCGCAGAAAAGAACATCGTGAAAAATTAACGGCTTTCACGCCGGTTTACGATCTGCATACCGGCGCCTTGCTTGGCTACCTCGCCGATCTGACCCTCCATGGATTGCGGGTGACGGGCGGGCATCCACTGAAGGTCAACAAGCAAGCGACGCTGGCGATCGAATTTCCTAAGGCGATTGGTATTGAACCAGCGCGGTTTACCGTACTCGCCCACGTGACTCACTGCGCCGCAGATGGGGAAAACGCGAGCGATTACAACATCGGCTTCGAATTTCTCGAGGTTACGGCTGAGCGCCTGCGGGTTATCGAGGCTGTTCTGAAGAAGTATCGATTCTGAGGCGACCGCGTTGCTCGGAACAAACGCTTAAGATTCTCGCAAGGATTTTGCAGGTAACATCGCCAAGGTTTTGATCGTCTCTTAGGCAAACAAAAATGACTAGAGGAGCGAGACCCCATGAAGACGTTTATCAAACCATCCGATGCCGAACTGCGAAAGCAACTGTCCGCGCAACAGTATGAATGTACCCAGCATGAGGGGACGGAGCGACCGTTCTCCAACGCTTATTGGAACAACAAGCAGGCTGGGATTTACGTGGACGTGGTCTCTGGTGAGCCGTTGTTCAGTTCGCTGGATAAATACGATTCAGGAACGGGCTGGCCCTCATTCACTCAGCCGTTGGCATCGGAAAATATCGTCGAGCGCACGGACCTCAAATTGTTCATGCCGCGCACCGAGGTCCGCTCGAAGCACGCGGATTCACACCTGGGTCACGTGTTCGACGACGGTCCCGCGCCGACGGGTCTGCGCTACTGCATGAATTCGGCGGCTTTGCGATTTATCCCAGCCGAGAAATTGGAAGAAGAAGGTTACGGGGAATACAAGTCATTGTTCGAGAAGTGAATTGTGATAAGACCTGACAGGTTTTCGAAAACCTGTCAGGTCTTTTTTGTTATCGTGAATACAACCAGTTCAATTCTTTCAAGCGTTCAGCCAGCGACTCATTCAAATCTCCCTCGTTCATACGCCATTCCCAATTACCGCCGAGTTTCGAGGGAAAGTTCATCCGCGCTTCGCCGCCTAAATTCAACACGTCTTGCATGGGCGTCATGGCGATTGTCGCCACCGAAGACCAGACCGCACGGATTAACTCCCATGCAAAGCCTTGCGAAGGCTCCGAACCTTCGCAAGGTTCAATATTCAAATATTTCAGCGCGAACTCGCGTTCTTTTTCAGCCGCTGTTTCAAACCAACCTTTAGCGGTATCGTTGTCGTGCGTGCCGGTGTATGCTACGCAATTTTCGGGGTAGTTATGCGGCAGAAATGGATTATCGGGACCGGAGAACCCAAACTGCAATACTTTCATTCCGGGCAATTGGAATTCTTTGAGCAGGGCGATCACGTCTGGCGTGATCAAGCCCAGGTCTTCGGCGATGATGGGGAGATTGAGGTCGGCTGTCGCCGCGCCGTCGCTGAGTTTTGCGTCTACCGCGCGGAAAAAATCGGAACCGGGACCGGGAACCCAGTGTCCATGCTCGGCGGTTTTCTCGCTGGCAAGAATCTCGTAATAGCCTGCAAACCCGCGGAAGTGATCGAGCCGCAGGATGTCAATCGTTTTCAAGGCGAACTTGATCCGCTCCAGCCACCACGCGTAACCAGACTCTTTGTGCACATCCCAGCGATATAACGGATTGCCCCACAATTGACCGGTGGGGGAGAAGAGATCAGGCGGGACGCCCGCGACGACGGTTGGGTTGCCCGACTCGTCGAGGAAAAATAATTCAGGGTGTGACCATACGTCCGCGCTATCGTAGGCGACGAAGATCGGCATGTCGCCGATGATCTTCAACCCCTTTTCGTTGGCGTATTTGCGGAGGTTTTCCCACTGGCGGAAAAATAAATATTGATAGAACGAGTGACGATGAATGTCGTTCGATAATTCTTTGCGGGCTTTGTCCAGGGCAGGTTGCTTGCGCATCCGAAGCGGCTCTTCCCAGGTGTTCCAGGCTTTGCCGTCGTGTGAATCTTTCAACGCCATGAAGAGGGCGAAATCATTTAGCCACGAAGCGTTTTGAGCGCAGAAGTAATCGAAGCCGTCGCGGAAGTCTTTTGCCGCGGCGGGGAAGCGGGAGAAAGCCTTGAGGAGTAGAGTCAGCTTCCACGGGATGAGCAGGCCGAAGTCCGCGCGAGAGGCGGGAAAGGTAGGCGCATCCGATAAATCTTCATGAGTCAGTAATCCATCTTCAATTAAAACTTCGGGGCTGATCAAATAGGGGTTGCCCGCAAACGCGGAGAAACATTGATAGGGCGAATCGCCATAGCCCGTCGGACCAAGCGGGAGAATCTGCCAAAGTTTGCATTGTGTTGACGCGAGCCAATCTATAAAGCGATAGGCTTGCGGACCGAGATCGCCGATGCCGTATGGACTTGGAAAACTTGTGGGATGTATGAGGATTCCGCCCGCGCGATCAAATTTCATTGGGCTGTCTTTTCGTTTGAATGACTTGACCCGCGCGAATGGTTGAATCAGGATAGTCGCTGTGGATCACGTCGGTGCCGATCTCAGCTTCGGGTTCGATCACATAACCCGACGGCACAACACTGCTCTTGCCCACCAATGCGATACGGATGTTTTGGTCGGTCACGCCCCAGCCGACGCGGGCATGTTCTTCCACGAGTACTTGTTTGTCGAGCACCGAGCGTTCCACAACCGCGCCGGGTCTGATCTCCGCATCGGTCAATACGATCGACTCGCGCACCACAGCGCCAGACCGAACGATGACGCCCGGCGACAGCACACTGCTTTCCACCGTTGCGCCTTCTTCGATGAAACAGCCATCGCAGATCATGCTGGCATACACGCTTCCCTTGGCGGGGAAGCGGGCTGGCGGGCGCTCGGCAGTGCGGGTGTGAATGATCCAACTGCGGTTGTACAGTTTCAAGCGGGGAGAGGGCGCGAGTAGGTCCATGTGCGCCTGCCAATACGATGCCAGTGTCCCAACGTCCATCCAGTAGCCGCTGTAGGGATAGGCAAACACGCGCGTCTTTGATTTGATCAAGCGCGGCAATATATCTTTGCCGAAGTCGTGAGACGAACCTTTGCGCTGGCGGTCTTCCCAAAGCGCTTTGTCCAGCACTTCGCGCCTGAAAAGATACACGCCCATGTTGGCAAGGTTGGATGGCGGCTCTTTCGGCTTTTCTACAAATGACGTGACGCGATATTTGTCGTCTGTGGCAAGGATGCCGAACCGCGACGCTTCTTCCATCGGGACGGTGATCACGCCCATGGTCAAATCTGCCTCATGGTCGAGGTGGAAGGAGATCATCGGCTCGTAGTCCATGGTGTAGATGTGGTCGCCGGAGAGGATCAACACGAGGTCTGGCGAGCCTTGTTTGATGAAACCGAAATTTTGTTGCACGGCGTCGGCGGTGCCAACATACCAATCCGATTCGTTGCGGGCTTTGTACGGCGTGAGGATTTTGATGCCGCCCGTGAAGTCGCGGTTCAAATCCCATGGCGCCCCCACGCCGATGTGTTCGATCAGCGACTGCGGACGATACTGCGCCAACACCATCAAGTCGAATATTCCCGAATTGACGCAGTTCGAGAGGGCAAAGTCTATGATGCGATATTTTCCCGCGAAGGGCACGGCGGGTTTTGTCCGTTTGACGGTTAAGGCTCCCAGTCGCGAACCTTCGCCGCCCGCTAAGATCACTGCTCGTATTTTCATGTTGCCTCGCCATTGACGATTGGATTTGCGGCTTGCTCTTCGCGGATGCGCCTGCGCGGCTTTTCTACGGGAGTTTGATACGCGTCGCGCGCCGGGGCGGCTGATTCGGCGATCAATTTTTGATACGCCTCAACGTATTTTTTCGCAGAGTCGCGCCAGCCAAAATCTTTTGCCATGCCCGCTTTTTGTAACATTGCCCAGCGGGATCGATCCGGAAAGACTTGCAACGCGCGCCGTACCGCATCGTTGAACGATTTGACTTTTGTGTCCACGAATACGAACCCGGTTTCGCCATCAGTGACGGTGTCGTGCAATCCGCCGACGGCGCGCACGAGCGGCGCGCATCCGTAGCGCATGGCGATCATTTGCGAAGTGCCGCATGGTTCGTAGCGCGATGGCATGAGGAAGAGATCGGCTCCGGCGTAGATCTGGCGCGCGAGATTGGCGTCGTAGCGGGTTTCCACGCGCACGCGGTCTGGCAATTCCTCCTGCAATTTTTTAGCCATCGCCTCGAGTTTGGGGTCGCCTGCGCCGAGCAGAACGAATTGCCAGTTTTGCTTCTTCAACATGCGCAAGCCTTTCAGGGCAATATCCACGCCTTTTTGCATGTCCATGCGCGTGACCATTCCTAGCAGGGGGGTGTCAGGCAATTCAGGCAAACCAACTCGGCGTTGGAGGGCAAGTTTGTTTTGGGAACGGAGGGGAAGCGTGTCGGCGTTGAAATTTGCCGAAAGGACTGAATCAGTTTGAGGGTCGAACGAAGCGACATCCAATCCATTGAGGATACCGCTGAGCGTGTCGGTGCGATTCTTGAAGAAGTCTTGTAAACCGGAGCCAAACTCCTCATGCAGAATTTCATCGGCATAGGTAGGCGAGACGGCAATGATCGCGTCCGCCGCCCATAAACCGAGCGGCATAGGTAAGACGCGCGCCCAATCAGGTAGATCGGTTTTGGCAAGCGGCAAGCCGTAGTCCTCGAGAATGTCTCTAATATCAGGACCGAGGAAAGGCAGGTTGTGAATCGAGATCACCGAAGCAATGCGGTTCTTTTTATCCTCCCAACGTTTGACCAGGTTGCCGTATGCGGCCAGGGCGGTATGCCAGTCGTTGCAATGCAGAATGTTCGGCATCCAGTCGATTTGATGCGGCAATTCCAAGGCGGCTAACGAGAAAAAAGCATACTTTTCAGCGTCTAACTTGTTGTTGGATGAATACACCGAGCCGCTAGCCTTGATCGGGTCGCCATTGATGAAATACACGGGAACGCCCCCCAGCGTTCCTTCAAACGCCTCGACCTGGACCTCGGACTTGCCTCTCGATAGGGAATAGATCGCCAGGGGTTTCAAGACTTCGGTTTTGATCACAGGATGCAACGGTAAAACAAGCCGTATATCGATCTTGATCTCCTCCCCCGAACTTGCGCGCAATTCACGCGGCAGTGTGCCCGCCACATCGCCCAGCCCCCCAACTTTGATAAAAGGTTCCGCTTCCGCCGCAAGAAATAGAACGTTGATTATTTGGGGCATGTGGGCTATTGTACTCGTTTTTAAAAGACGCGGAGCCGGGATCGGAGCAAAAATAGCCTCAGGGTTCGCGGGGTCTTGATGGTTTAGAGTTAAACGCAAACTTCCGAAGTCTCTGAGACTTCGGAAGTCTATTCGCTGGGAGCCTGATGGGTTTCGAACCCACAACATCTACAGCCACAGTGTAGCGCTCTGCCGTTGAGCTACAGGCTCCATGTGAAGCGGCGGGATTATATCACCTGATATGAAGCCAAACAAGGCTATGAGTTTCTGACCGTATAGCTTTCTCATTATCGCTTGACAAAACCAATGTCTGTACACGGATCACACGGACAACACGGAACTCTCCGTGAAAAGCGGAAAAAGAATCCGTGCGATCCGCGAAACTTGTGCTGACGGTTCGTCTTTCGCTCACCGTGTCGAAGT
>JAJTXU010000059.1 GCA_021462845.1 Anaerolineales bacterium | reverse complement strand
GCCCAGCAGGTGAACCTTGCGGCGATGATCTCCATTTGGTATTCGCTTGCTCAAATCACTGTGGGAATTCGCCCGGTCAACGAGAAGTTCTCGCGCCTTGCGTTCGTGTTGTACCTGTTCTTCATTAACTTGGGTTCGGCTCACCACTTATTGGTGGACCCCGGTCTATCGTTCGCGTGGAAAGCCGTCAACACCTCATACGCCATGTACCTCGCCGTGCTAGGCTCGATGATGCACGCGTTCTCGATCCCTGCCGCATTGGAGGTTGCGTTGCGCGCCAAAGGCTACCGCAAGGGTTTATTCGGCTGGCTTCGTAACGCTCCATGGGGCGAACCGGGCTTCGCCGCTCTGGTTGTCTCCATGGTCATGTTCGGCTGGATCGGCGGCGTGACCGGCGTGGTTATCGGCACCGAGCAGATCAACTTGTTGGTTCACAACACCATGCGCCTGCCGGGTCACTTCCACGCCACTGTGGTATCCGGGACGACAACCGCGTTCATGGGCTTCACCTACTACGTGATCCCGCTGATCTTCCGCAAGGAACTCAAACTCAAGAAGTGGGCGGTCTGGCAACCTTACGTGTTCGGCGGCGGCATGCTCCTCGTCTCCCTCGGCATGATCGTCAGCGGCTTGCAAGGCGTTTCGCGCCGCAACTGGGACATTACCTTCGCTGGCGTCGTCCCCGGCACCATTGAGTTATCGCTTGCCATCTTTGGTATCGGCGCGATCATCGCGGTCATCGGCGGAATTATGTACGTCACTGTTGTGCTGACTTCCATCCTCACCGGTCCGCGACTCGAAGCGAGCAAACTGCTCCTCGTCTCCGGTGATAACAACCCCGTGCTTGAATCCACGAAGTTGACCGAACACGATATGGAAAGCAAGCAAAATCAACCGACAGGCTCTTTTGTATTGGTCATTGCCTTCCTCGTTTGGTTCGCAGTCTACTATCTGACCAATTGGTGGCTCCTCGGACGCACCTGGTTCATCCGATAGTTTGAATCAAAAAACTTCGGAGGTCGAAAGACCTCCGAAGTTTTTCTGGAATTATTTGTACATTTGCGGTAAACAATGTTGGCTTCGTTGCTGTTGGGCTTGTTAGGCAGTCTTGGTCACTGCGTGGGGATGTGCAGCGCCGTTGTGATTCTCTTTGACCGCCAACCCGTATTTCAAAATAAATTCGCATGGGCGCTCGCGCACGCCGGGCGCATTTCAACATATACCCTGCTCGGCTTGATCTTCGGCGCGTTCGGCGAAGCGCTTGCCTCACTCGACAAACTGCAAGCCGCGCTCTCCATCCTCTTCGCCCTAGTCGCCTTTTACATGGCGTCCGCATTTATTGGATTATCCCCCTCACCCGAACTTGTATTCTCCTCTTTGACTCAACGCTGGGGACGCGCCATCCGCGCCTTCAAAATCGCTTCACTCCCGACTTCGTATCTGCTCGGGCTCCTCTGGGGACTCCTCCCTTGCGGCTTGGTCCTCACCGCGCTGGTGACGGCGATTGCCTCCAGTTCGGCTGTCTACGGCGCGCTCACTATGCTGGTCTTTGGCGTCGCTACCGTTCCCAGTTTATTCGCAGTAAAATGGCTTGCCAACAAAACTCACTCGCGCATCTGGTCGCGCGGACTCGCCGCCCTCGTCATGATGCTCTTCGGCTTCCAATTCGCCATGCGCGGATTCGCCTCGCTCGGTCTTGTGAACCACTTCATGATCGGCGAAGTGATGTTGTGGTAGTAAACAAGGTAGACACGTACACACGGAAACACGGAAACAAGTACACAGGTAGACAAGGAAACACGTAACTCGTATCTTGTAACTTGTGTCTTGTGACTCGCAACATGCAACTAGCCAACTATCCAACTACGCAACTACTATCCACCTGCTCCCTCTGCGGGTTGACGACTCGTCATCCGCTGACGAACGAGCAAGGGGATGTGTTCTGCTGTCCATCGTGCCGAGAAGTGGCGGCGTTATTAGCAGAGGCTCCCGCGCAGACTGTCGCGCAAATTGCAAACGGCGGACATGCGGAGAATGTCACTCTCGATCTCAGCGGCATGTGGTGTTCCTCGTGCGCGTGGCTGGTGAGCGAAGGACTCAAACGCACAAAAGGCGTCGTCAATGCCGAGACGAGTTTTATTCAGGGACAAACCAACATCACGTTTGACCCAGCAATTACGAATTACAAATTGCTAAAAAGGCGCGTCCAGTCCCTCGGCTATAAAGCGACTCTCCCCGACGAAAAACCCTACGATGAGGAAGATGCTTTTTTCACCCGTCTGCTCATCGGCGGCGTGATGGTTTTGCACGACATGATCGTGGGCGCGGGGATTTATGCGCGCGAAATTTTCAACTGGGCAACGCCCGAATCGCAGCCGCTCGTGGATTTCTTCCAAGTGATGATGATGGTCACAAGCATTCCCGTGTTGCTTTTGCTCGGCTTGCCGATCCTGCGCGCGGGCTTTGCAAGTTTACTGCGTGGGCAACCCAACATCCACACCCTCATCATGATCGGAACATTTTCGGCGTTCGGTTTATCCGTCCGCAATTTGATCGTGGGTCATGGCGGCTTGTATTTCGACACCGCCACCATGCTTATCTTTTTAGTTTCAGTGGGGCGCTGGCTCGAAATGCAGGCGCATAAATCGAGTAATACTGCGGTGATGAAATTGCTCGAACAAATTCCAGACACTGCCTTGATTGTCACCGGTGACGCCGATAAAGAAGTGAGTGTTGGCGATCTCAAGCCCGGTATGCGCATCCGCGTTCGCCCCGGTGGACGATTTCCAGCCGATGGGTTGATCGCCATTGGCGAAGGCGACGTGGACGAATCGCTGTTGACCGGCGAACCCAAGCCGGTGACTCATCGTGAAGGCGATGCGGTCAAAGCGGGGACGATCAACCTCGATGGCAGTTTTGAGGTGATCGCCACAGCCGTCGGCGACTCGACCACCGCCGGTCAGATTGGACGCTTGCTTCACGAGGCGTTGTGGGCGCGTTCTCCGCTCGAACGGACGGTGGACAAACTCTCCGCGTGGATGACGCCCGCCGCGTTGACTCTCGCCGCGATCGCATTCCTCGTGTGGACCAACATCGGCGGCGCGGAACGAGGGTTGATCGTGGCGCTCTCGGTGTTGTTGATCGCTTGCCCGTGCGCGTTGGGGCTTGCCACGCCGCTAACTCTTTGGCTCTCGCTCGAACGCGCGGCTGAATCGGGCGTGATCCTGCGAAGCGTCGCCGCCCTTGAACGACTGGCAAACGTGAAGCAAGTTTTCTTCGATAAAACGGGAACGCTGACCCAGTTGCCGATGCGAGTGCATGAAGTGTTTGTTGGCATGATTGACGATGAAGAAGATGAAAGAAGAAAGAAGTTTCTTCAAGTCGTTGCTTCCATTGAAAATGAATCCGAGCATCCATTGGCGAAGGCGGTCGTGGAGTTTGCCAAGTCGAATCAAATTGAACTTGTCAAACCCGAATCGTTCAAAGCCATCCCCGCGTTTGGCGTTGTTGGTAAATTACCAATTACCAATTACCAAATTGTCATCGGCTCCTCCCGCCTCATGTCTGCCGAAGGGTTGGAGATGCCCGAGGAGATCGGCGACCAAGCCCGCACGTGGAAAGAGGCGGGGCGCGTCGTCGTCTACGCGGGATGGGAGGGGCGCGTGCGCGGCATCCTGTCTCTCGATGAAACTATCCGCGCTGAATCCAAAGAAGTGTTGGGTCAGTTGGGGTCGCGCGGGTTGACTCTTGGCGTGTTGACAGGCGATGAACAAAGCGCGGGCGAACGCTGGGGAAAAGTTTTGGGAATCCCTGTGCAAGCCGCGTTGACGCCCGATGAAAAAATGAAGCGGCTTGCCGAAGATGCCGCGATGGTTGGCGATGGGATCAACGATGGACCCGCGCTCGCTTCGGCGGCGGTGGGCTTGGCGATGAATCACGGCGCGGATGTTGCCCGAAGCGCGTCTGACATTGTGTTGATGCGCGACGATCTGCGCGTGATCCCCTGGCTGTTCGACCTCTCGCGCGAGGCGATGAAGCGCGTGCGGCAAAACCTGGGTTGGGCTGTGATCTATAACCTCGTCGGCGTTGCGCTGGCGATGGCTGGTTTATTGCAACCCGTGTTCTCGGCGTTTGCGATGGTGGCGAGCAGTATCTTCGTCACGTCGAATGCGATGAAGATGAATAAGTTTCCGTTATTGAACGGAGAAACCCCGGTGGCTGAATAACAAAACCACTGATAACAAAAGGAACCAATGACAAAGAAACTCTACACTGAACGGCGCTTTATACGCGCGCTTGAAAAAGGCTGGATCTCGGTCGAGGGCGTTGTCAGCCGCTTCGCCAAATCGGATTTCAACCCGCTCCATCATCTCGGCACGCTGACGATCTTCATGCTGGTCGTGTTGATCGCCACCGGCGCGTACCTGACGCTTTTCTATCGCCCCGGCGCGGAAGTGGCGTACGATACGGTGGCGAAGATCAGTTCCACCTGGTACGGTTCGTTGATCCGCAGTGTGCATCGCTACGCCTCCGACGCGATGATCATCCTCATCATCCTGCATTTGTGCCGCATGTTTTTGGGCGACCGCTTCTGGGGTCCGCGCTGGCTGGCGTGGACGAGCGGCTGGATCATGCTGGCGATGGTGTGGCTGACCGGCACGTTCGGGTATTGGATGATCTGGGATGAGCGCGCCCAGTGGATGACCGAATTCATGATGAAAAACATCGCGGGCTATTCCGGTCTCACGTATATCTCGACCGACCTTGCCTCGCGCACGTTTTCGAACTTCGTCATCATTCTGTTCCTGCATTTGTTCGTTCCGCTGATTGCTTTCTTCTTCATCAATATTCACAGCCTGCGCCTCTCTCGCGCCCGCTGGTGGACTCCGCGCTGGGCGGCGTTTCAAGCGCTGGTCGGGCTGATCGTGCTTTCGTTGATTCGACCCGCCATGTCGTACCAACCCGCCGATCTCAGCCGCATGGTGGAATCGGTGCCGGTGGATAGTTTGTATCTCGTCCTCCTGCCTCTGACCGATATGTGGGGCAACGTCATCTTCTGGGGATTGGCGATCCTTCTCGTGGGAAGCCTGTTCTTCCTCCCATGGCTTGCCGCCGGACGCGACAATGGTCCCGCGATCGTGACCGATGCGAAATGCACGGGATGCACGTTGTGTTATACCGATTGCCCGTATGACGCGATCCGCATGGTGGAACGAAACGATGATTCGGGGTACCCGAAACTGGCGGTGGTGAACGCAAGTCAATGCACGGCATGCGGCATTTGCGTGGGCGCGTGCCCGGTCGACGCTCTGGATTTGAAAGGCGGCTATAACGGCGAGCAGGTCTTTGGCGTGGTAAAAGGCGCGATGAAACGCGAAATAAAGGATGGGCATCCCGTCACGGTGTTGTTCGCCAGCCAGCGAACCCAAACGTTGGGCGGTTTGCCCGCGAAGTTAAACGTCAATGAAGAGAAAGCTTCCGTCGGCGTAACCGATTGGGGGTCGAAGGATGGGGCGCGTGTTGTCACCGCAGTGTTGCCGAGTATTGGAGCGGTAAACATTGATTGGATCAAAACCCTGCCCAACGAAGGCGCGCGAGACGTTGTGCTTTTGTCGGCGCCGTACTATGACAATGTGAACCGCGAAGACGCCTATTCGATTCTGAATCGGTTAAACAATCGCCCCGCGTTGGTAGGGGAAGGTCTGCATTGGCTGGAAGCCACTCCGACCGACCCGCAACCTGTGGAAAAACTGCTCGATGATTTGCACAGCGAGACGGGTCAGAAAAATAAACCCCAGCCCATCCTGCCGGAGATCAAGCAACGCAACAAGCTTGTGCCGTCGCTGGTTGGCGCGTTATTGGGAACAATTTTATTGTTGGGATTGTTTGCGCTTGCCCTGCCGCTGGATGTTCGCACGGGAATGGCGGCGGCGGATGAATCCGCATTGCGCATCGCGGTGGATGCGAAGGGCAAAGTTGAACTTGCCGAAATCCCCGAAGGAATCACCTTGCCCGAAGGCGCCGACCCCGAAAAGATCTTCGGCGGCACGCATTATCCCATGAGCGTGCGCGTTGTGATTGACGGCGAAACCGTGTTCGAGGATGTCTTCAAGCCGACCGGCGTGAGCGGCAACGGGCGCATCGCCGCGCTGGAGTTCCTCGAAGTGGAGTCCGGTGTTCATGTTGTGGAACTTTTTATCAAGGACGACTCGGATGATTTTCGTCTGGCGTTTTCAGGCGAGGTGAATTTTGAAAAGGGGAAGGTGAGCGTTCTGGCGTACGATGAAAAGACGGATATGTTCGTGTTGAGATAAAGCCCCGCTTTGTTGTTCACACTCATAGGCCTGACAGGTTCATGGAAACCTGCCAGGCCTTTTTTATATCAAGAAGACGGTTGTTTTTTCCGATACGCGACAAAGAAGACAACGAGGATCACCGCCAACACAGCCAGCGGAAGCCACGTCAACAAGGCGCGTTGTTTGAGCGCGGAGAGGAACGGCTCTTTTGCCGCCGGGTCTGCTAGAAACCACTTCTTGTCGTATTCAGACGATCCTTCTCCCAAACCATTGTAGTAGACATATCCGGTGTAGGGATAGTATTGCAGGCTGTCGAACGGCGCCTCTTTGTTGTTCACCACATAAGAGCGGATGATTTGGTAGCCCTCGCCGGGATCGGCGGGCGTATCGATCGCGCCTTTTGAAAAATCGCCGAAGGCGAAGAAACTTTGAGTCAGCGCGGGGTCGGAGATGGTCAAGTCGCCGGTAATGCCCGGTCCGCTGACGGTGATGTAGGTAAATTCCCCTTTGGCGAGCGCCGAGAGCGAGGGGATGAGGATCAGTAGGGCGGCAATCACCCATGTAAATTTTTTCATGTTAGATTTCCTTTGCGTCCAACGCGCGGAGGCGGTGGATGAAATATACGCCAAGAGCGAACAGCCCAATGGCGGTGGCTTGATGGAGCAGGGCAATGACAATATTCACAAATGACAGAATGGTGAGAACGCCGAGCGTGATTTGCAAAACAACCGCCCCAGCCAGATGGAAGAGTCCTTTTTTGATTTTGTCGTGATCGTTTTGCTTGCGCGCGCTGTTGTACATGGCGAACGCGGCAACCAGCACGGCGAAGGCAAACCAGCGATGGATGAAAACGATGGTCTGTGGCATTTCAAATACGTTGATGAACGAGTTGAACAAGTTGGGCGGGATGAGTTTGCCGAACATGAGGGGCCATGTGCTTGAAACGTGTCCCGCTTTGAGTCCCGCAGTCATGCCGCCGTAGGAGATCTGCAAGACCAGCAGGGTGAAATACAGCAAGGCAAACTTCGAGGGGGCAGACCAGCGCGCTTTCTTGCCCGCTGGGTGAAAGCCGTATTTGTGCCCGAGAATCGTCCACACGGCGAGCCCGAACAGAGTCAATGCGAGCAGGAGGTGGATCGTCAGGTTGAAGTGACTCACTTCCGGGCGGTCAACGAGTCCGCTGGCGACCATGATCCAGCCCGCGAAGGCTTGCGAGATGAATAACATGCCCATCGCGAAATAGATGCCGAATTCCTTCCACGGGATGGCTTTCTTGAACAGGAAGTAAAAAACGGGGATGGCGTAGACCAGACCGGCAAAGCGCGCGATGAAGCGGTGAATCCACTCGATGTAGAAAATGTATTGATATTCTTCGAGCGTCATCCCTGTGTTAACTTTGATGTATTCGGGCGTTTGCTGGTACTTGGCGAATTCCTCCTGCCAGGCGGAGTGACTGAGCGGGGGAACAGTCCCGCTGATGGGATTCCATTCCACGATGGACAGCCCGGAGCGGGTGAGGCGGACGAAACCGCCAAAGACGATGAGAAACGCCACAATGGAGGCAAAGTAGGTTAGCCATTTCATCACGGCGCGGTTTTGGGTTTGAGGCATTCTTGCCCCTCCGATGTGAGAGTATTGTCAGGCGAGGCATAGTGCGGTTCTCGCTGTACGATGGGCGATTATAGCATCGGCGTGTGAGAGGTTGATGAGCAGAGTCAATTTGAAAGTGGGGATGAAGCGACACACGCGCCTGACGCGCGCACAGGTGAAAAAATCCCGCCGTATGTATGGGCGGGATTTTTTTACTGTTGTATCTGACTCAATAGCTGACGATACTGCTCTGAATTCGGCGGGTTGAGCAGGAGGATTTGATTCACGATCACCATTGCCTCCTCTTTCTTGCCGACACTCAACAACGAATCGGCGACGGTGTCGAGTTGAGCCACCGCATCCTCCACGCGCCCCGCCTGTTGATAGGCTTGCGCCAGCGCGCGTTTTACCAGCATATCGCTGGGGCGTTCATTGAGCACGTCTTCAAGGAAGGGGACGATCTGCGCATCGCGGTTGCTCGATTGCAAATAGGATAGATAACTTTCAATCTCGGCGTTTGCCTGGGCGGGTTGACCCAGTTTGAAGCTGAGATCGATCAGGCTTTTGCGAACAGCCTCATCGTCGGGGCGAAGCGTGCGGATCTGCTCGTAGACGCGGATGGCTTGCTTCCAGTCCAGCCTCTGCATGTCGATATCCGCCATGCGTTGCAGGATGTGGATGTTCCACGCGCGGTCGACGTTGTGCTGTTGGACGACGCGCAGAGCGGTGGTGAATGTTTTACGCGCCATGTCGAGTTCGGCGAGGCGGTAGTAAATGTCGGCAAGTTCGATATACTCGCGGATGGCGTCATCCACCTGCCCGCGCGAAATGAGTTGGTCGATCAATCGCGAGCGCGCCGCCATATCCATTGGGGCGAGTTGCACCACGCGCTGTAACATCTTGGCAGATTGCGCCGTTTCGCCGCGCGCGCTGTATGCCTGCGCCACAGTCATATATTTTGCGATCGCTTCCGGTCTATGTTCCTGGCGCACGAGCAGGTCGCCCATCAGGATGTGAAGCGGCAGGTAGGTGGGCGCGTGCGCCAACGCGCCGTATGCCTCTTCCATGGCGGTGCGCAACTGACCGGCGCGCGCCAATTGATGGACGTGATTGATCACTTCGAGCACGGCGCTCGATTGCGCCTGCATAAGCATGTCTGCCAGCGGCAGGGGCATATCGCTTTCGTTGGTGCGTTGCAATTCCTCGCGTGCCTTGCGCAGATGATCGCGCCAGTTCTTGCGCATCAACATATCGTTGATATTGCCGCACAAGCGATTCAGGACTCCCTCTTCTTTGACGGATGCCTGCGCTTCGATGAGCGGTTCGTACATCTGACGGATCTCATCCGCCTGTTCGGCTGGCGCCACCTGCCCGTCGGCAATCTTCAACGCTTCAAGGTATTCGACGGAGGCGGGACCGAAGCGTCCCATCTTCTGGTTGATCTGACCCATCAACAGCCGCGCCCCGAGGCCGAACTCGGCATGTTTGACGGCATTTTGTAAATTTCGCAGGGCCGATTCGTTCCGGTCGATCTTGGAGCGAAGCAAACCCAAATTGAAATAGAGCGCGGGGTGGTTGAACCCGGCTTCGAGAGCGTGTTCCAACTCTTCGGCGGCTTGCGCCTCGTTGCCTTTGGATTGCATGTCGATGGCGGCGCCGAGGTGCAACACCACTTTGGTCTGTTCGGAGGATTGCATCGAAAGTTGACCCGTGCCGCGCATGAGAGCCTGCAACCCGCGCTTCGCCTGCACTGTGTTGGATTCATCGGTTGTGTATTCGAAGAGAATTTCCGCGAGACGGGTGAGCGACTTCTGGCGCGCTTCAGCCACAGGGTCGAGTTCGGAATCGGATTCGGTCTTGCGCTTGTCCAACTGTTTGACTTGCGCCATGGCGATGGGACCCGTCCCGCCTTTGGGGCGCAGGGGTTTGGGGAGCAGTTGCCCCGAGCGTAGAAGCGCTTGCGCCTGTTTTGCATCGGCGCTGTCGGGAAGAATTTGCAAGGCTTTGTTGACCAGCTCGTTGGTTTTTTCCACGTTACCGGTGCGCTGGACAAGGCTGGCAACCGCCACGTATTCAGTCACCGCTTGTGGTTTGTGACCAAGTTTTTCGTGCGCCAATGCCAGGCGGGAGTGAGCGAGGATGTTTTCAGGATCGAGAGATGTGACGCGCACCCAGTTTTCCATGGCTTTGTCAACATCGCGCTGGTTGAGGAAGAGTTCTGCGGCGCGGGTGGATGCCTCGATGGCTTCTTTCAAATGCCCGGTGCGCTCCAAAAGTTGCGCCAGTTTTTCCATGGGCACGGGGTCTTGCGCTGAGAACTGCGCCACGCGCTTATAGATCTGCATGGCTTCATCGAACTCGCCTAGTTGAAAGAGCGCCAGCCCGAGGCTGTTGAGCGCCTTGGGCTGGTCGGGCATTTCTTGTAGGGCTTTGCGATACGCCGACGCGGCTTTATTCCACTCCTGATCCCACGCGGCGGAATGTCCCTCGTTCATAGCTTTTTGGAAGATGTCTTCGTTTCCGGGCATGGCTTCAATTATACCGTAGGGATTCTGTAACTTCCCCCTTACAAATGGATTATTGTTTTCACTGCTGTAGGCGTCGCCGTGGCGACGTTTGCGAGTATATGACGCCGTTCTAGATGCGGCAGGTCTTACTCCCGTTCGCGTCGTACGAATAAGTGTCTGCTGATGACTGTTCACTGGTCACTGCACTCACTGCATGAGGAATGGTCGCGCTGTATTGATACATCCGCGCGAACGCGATAACTATGAGACGGGTTATAATCTGAACATGGCAAAATTACGTCCACGAGTAAGAGCGCTTGCGCTTGCGCGC
Organism: Anaerolineales bacterium; assembly: GCA_021462845.1. Taxonomy (GTDB): domain Bacteria; phylum Chloroflexota; class Anaerolineae; order Anaerolineales; family Villigracilaceae; genus Defluviilinea. The sequence goes on along the minus strand of JAJTXU010000059.1, from coordinate 10,596 downwards.
GAAGTCCGCAAAAGATTGACAACCGAACTTGGTCAACCTGTTCAGGTGATTCTGTTTGGCTCTCAGGCGCGCGGCGACGCGACGAAGGAGTCGGATATTGATTTGCTGGTGATCCTGCCGGCGATTGATGCGCGGACAACGCGTCTGGCTTCACGGATCGGCTGGGAGGTGGGGTTCGACGCGGGGCGCGTCATTTCGATCATCCCCGACACGAGAGAACAGATGAAGCGTTTCGGTTTCCTGCCTTTTTATCGCGTTATCAAGGCCGAGGGAATTGCCGTATGACCAAGGGGAAGTCGTACAAGAAAGACTTGATCCACTATCGGCTTGATCTGGCGCGTGAGATGCTGCGAGGCGCAAGTCTTGAAAGAAAACGGTGGAAGCGCAGTAAGCATTGTGAACCGCGCCTATTATTCGGTCTTCTACGCCGCGCTGGCGTTGTTAGTGACCGAGGATATCGAGCCGAACAAACATGCCGGTGTACTGGCAAAATTCGATGAGGTGTTCGTGCGGCAGGGAATTTTCCCAAAGGAAATGAGCAGAATTCTCCATCATGCGTTCGACATGCGGCAAGCCGGGGATTACCAGAAATCCAAAGTGATCACAGAAGAACAGGCGATTGAAGTGTTGCGTTCAGCAGAGGAATTCGTTGACGCGATTGTGAAAAAACTTTTGAAGGCTTGACGCAATCTGGGTGAAGATACAGAAACGGTCTCGCGGACAATGCGGCGGAGACCGTTTTCATTTTCTGTCTGACCTCTCCCCGATTTAGATCGTTTTCATCTCACCCCAATTGGCGCCATACCTCGCCTCGGTGGAGAGGGGGATGTCTAATGGATACGCGTCTGCCATCGTTTCTTTCACGACCTTTGCCGTTTTCTCCAACTCGTCTTTTGGACATTCCAACACAAGTTCATCGTGTACTTGCAAGAGCATCTTGCCGCTTAACTTTGCTTTTTTCAACGCGGGCGGGATCTTCAACATGGCGATCTTCATGATGTCTGCCGCCGTTCCCTGAATTGGCGCGTTGATAGCTTCGCGTTCTTCGCGCGCTTTCATCTGTGGGTTGGTCTTGCCCTGCAACGCGGGGAAATATCGCCGCCGTCCGAGAAGCGTTTCGACGTATCCCTGTTGCGCGGCTTGCTTGCGGATGCCATCCAAATATTTTTTCACGCCGGGGAACTTCGTGAAATAGGCTTTGACGAAATTCTCCGCTTCTGCCAACGTGAGGTCGGTGCCGCGCATCAACCCAAATGCAGACATGCCGTAGATCAGACCGAAGTTGATCGCCTTCGCGTGACGGCGCATGTCTTTCGTCACCGCCTCGAGCGCGACGTTGTAAATTGCCGCGGCTGTGGTGGCGTGGATGTCCTCGTCGGCGCGGAAGGCGGCGAGCATCCCTTCATCCTGCGCCATGTGCGCCACGATGCGTAACTCGATCTGCGAGTAATCCACTGAGAGCAAGACGTTGCCCTTGCCCGCGATGAATCCATTGCGGACGCGGCGTCCCGTCTCGGTGCGGATCGGGATGTTCTGCAAATTCGGATTATTTGAAGAGAGTCGTCCCGTCACCGCGCCGATCTGCGAATACGATGTGTGAACGCGATTCGTTTTCGGGTTGATAGCGACGGGCAATGCGTCCACGTAGGTTGATTTGATCTTCGAGAGTTCTCGCTGTTCTAGCACCCAATCCACGACGGGATGTTTGCCGCTCAACTCGTCCAGCACGCCCGCCGCCGTGGAGTAATGTCCGCTGGCGGTTTTGTTGTTTTTGTCGGGCGGTTCGAGCCCAAGCGTTTTGAATAGTACATCTGAAAGTTGTTGCGTGGAATTGATGTTGAATGGCTTGCCGACCGAGTCGTACACTTTCTTTTCGATCTGCGAAAGACGTTTCGTCAATTCCGTGTTCATCTCAGCGAAGAATGGGACATCGAGCGAGATGCCTGTCATCTCCATGTCTGCCAGCACGGGCGTGAGCGGCATGTCAATTTCTTCGAGCAATTTTTCGCCGTCCACTCGTTTGAGTTCTTTTTCTTCGAGCGGCATCAATCGCAATGTCGTTTCGGCGTCCGCCACCGCGTACGGCGCAACGGACTCGATCGCCACGTCTGCCATGCTGATCTGCTTTTTGCCCTTGCCGATCAACTCTTCGATGTGAGTCATCTCCTCGCCGAGTTTGACGAACGCGAGATTCTTCAAGCCGAGACTGCGCGATGATGGGTCAACGATGAATTCGGCGAGCATCGTGTCAAAGGTCAGCGGCGAGACGGTGAGTCCGTGCTGTGCCAGCACGATGTAATCGTATTTCGCGTTGTGCGCCACTTTTCCGATTTTGGGATTCGCCATCGGCGCTTCGAGCGCGGCGACAACTTTTTTCAACGGAAGATTTGTCCCCGCGTTGTGACCGATGGGGATGTAATAACCTTCACCCTCTTGAATCGCCAGCGAAATGCCGACAATGTCCGCGCGCATTTCTTCGGTGGATGTGGTTTCAGTGTCGAACGAAATGATCTTTGCTTTGTTCAACGCTTTGACGAGATCATCGAGTTTCGTTTCAGTGTCAACGATGTGGACTGTGATATTTGATTCTACTTTGGGAGACACAACCACCTGCGGCTCATTCGCAAACATGGACATCTGTCCGCCCGTCTTCACGCTGGGCGGAGACGAAATTGAAGTTGAAGCGGAGGATGTTGATTGCCCGGTCAGTTTTTCAAGCGTCTTCAACAACGTGCGGAATTCCATCTCTTTGAAGAACGCTTCGATCGCAGGGACGTTCAAGTCCTGCGCCTTCGCATGTTCCAGATCGAGTTTGATGCTCAAATCGGTTTTGATCTGCGCGAGCGTGTAACTGAGATATGCATTCTCTTTGTTGGCTTCGAGTTTGGTCTTCCAGCGCGGCTCGACCTTGTCAATGTTCTTGTAGATGCCGTCGAGCGTTTTGTATTTTTCGAGCAGGGCAATCGCGGTCTTTTCGCCCACGCCCGCCACGCCGGGGATGTTGTCCGACTTGTCGCCGACGAGCGCTTTGTAGTCCACCACTTGCTTCGGCGGCACGCCGAGCTTTTGAGTCACATCTTCATCTCTGATGAATGTCTTGTCATCGCCCGCGAGATAGACCGAAGTGCGTTTGTCCACGAGTTGCAGAAGGTCGCGGTCACCGGTGACGATCTTGACGCCAAGTCCCTGCTCGGCGGCGATACGCGCGACGGAGCCAAGCACATCGTCCGCTTCGTAGCCTTCGAGTTCGAGGCGCGGAATGTTGAACGCATCTACCATCTCGCGGATGCGCTTGATCTGCGGACGCAAGTCATCGGGCATCTTGTCGCGCGTCCCTTTGTATTCGGGGAAAATTTCATCGCGGAACGTTTTGCCCACATCGAACGCGACGGCGAGATACTCTGGCTTCTCCTGTTCGATGATGCGGAGCAACTCGCGCGCGAATCCGTAGATCCCAGCGGTGGGTTCGCCCTTCGACGTTTGCCAGCGTTGACTCCCGCCGACAGCCGTCAATGCAAAATACATTCGATAAGCGAGCGCGTGTCCGTCAATGAGGTAGAGGGTGGGGGGCATGGGGATATTCGTAATTGGTAAATGGTAATTTGAGGGTTAGAGGAATGGAGGAATAGAGAATTGGAGATTAGAGACTGGAGATTGGAGACTCGGTTCCGTTCGGCTTGATTTCGTTTCGTGGCTTTCTCAGCGTTGTTTGATACATTGGAGATTTTGGAACGCGAATAATGTGAAGATGGGAATTACGAAAAATTTTCTTGGTTTATTCGCATCATTTGTCAATTCGTCATATTCGCGTTGAGAATTTCTGAACTTTCCTTGGCTCTTTTCAAAAAGGATAATCCCGAAGGGATGGAAGGATTATAGAAATAAAGAACATAGATCAAAATCCCGAAGGGATGACATGATTCTTTGTGTGATCGAGGTGCGACAATTAAAAACAAAGCGCAGAGTGATTATACTCTGCGCTTGCCATTTGTAGAACACAATTTCCAAGAATCATTCGTGAGGAGTAGCGGAATTACTTCTTCGGGTCTGAATATCCCTGCCGGGTGCGGGTATCCCGGATGTAATTCTTCACCAATTGCGGCGGGTGCGGTTGCGTGCCGCCCATGATGAGATACCCAGGCGCCCAGAAATCGCCGGAAGGATTTTCCTTCTTCAAACGCGGGAATTCTGTGAAAATCTTTTCCGATAACTGCTGGCGCATGATGCGCATGAGATAACCGGGCGAACTCGAGGGCGGCACATTCACCACCCACTGCATGTATTCCGGGCGCACAGCAAGGTATTCCAAACGCCAGCCGAAAGCAATGCAAATTTGCGGCAGCCATTCCGAGAGACGGTCCGAAATATCGCCGGTCAGATAGTGCGAACTGAAGCGCGGCAAGAGGAGGCAGGCATACGGCAGGTTATACAAACCGGGCGTAAGGGGTTCGAGCATTACACGGCTCACTACCTCGGTGATCGAGTGCGGGCGGGTTTCATCCAGTTCGCCGGGCATGGGTTGTCGCACAGGCGTCTGCGGGCGCGGCGCAGATTTCGACGGCACGGTGGCATTGAAATCTTGCGCCACGTGTTCCACTGTTTCTTCCAAATTTTGATTCGACCCGAACAATTCATCCACACGCATCGCGGGGGAACTTTCGCGGCTGTATTGTCTCGATCGTATCGGCGTGGATGGGCGGGTTTCAAACGGAAGGTCTGTGGTGACCGGGTACACTTTTTGTTCAGGGGTTGGGGAGGGGACGTCTAACAGGATGTCTGCGATAGATGGAATTTCTTCGCCTGCGTCTTCATCCAGATATTGGGTCGGCGCATCAAACGTGACGGGGACCTGACTCGGCGCCTGGGGCATTTCCACCGCCTCAGCCTCCGAAAGCGCGAGTGAGTCTGCCAGTTTGCCAGCCTGTGAGCGGATGGTGCTGAACGGCGTTTCGGCGTCGAACACGAGGGCAAGCACAACGTCGTCGGCGAGGCGCGTGGCGTAGAGCATGTGCTCGGCGCGGGTGGCTTCGAGGCGGATGAAGCGCAACAGGTCGCTTCCTTTTTGCCCTTCCCAGCGGCGGGTGACGGTGACGGCGATCTCGTTCGCGGCTTCTTGTGAAAGCCCGCCGGCGTATGCCCACATGGCATTGCCGCGTGTGATGAGCGCGGCTTGCGCGGCTGATTCAAGTGTGAGACGCGTGAGGTGTTGCGCGGCTTTGGTCACGTCTTGCAACCAGGGGAGGGCAGGGTCGCTCGTTTGCACAGGGCGATTTTGAACAGGGCTTGAGATGGGGGTGGATTTTTCGTTGATCATGGTCAACACATCCGGTAGGTAGTAGGGCTTGCGGAGGAGCGTCCACGGGCGGAGCGCATCCAGCGTGGGCGGCGTATCCTCGTCGCAAAACAGGACCAGTTTTATGGTCGGTTTGAGCGCCCGTAGGGCTGTTCCAGTTTCGTGGATGGCGCGTTCGCCCAGGGCAAAGTCCAGAAAGGCAAGGGCGCAGTTGTGCTCATCTGCTCGCACAACGGCTTCGCCTCTTGTTTTGGCGAGGTGAAGGCGGTGCCCTTCCCGCTCCAGCCCCAAGTGAAGCGCCTTTGCGCAGTTCGCATCGGCGGTGACGAGCAGGAGGTTTTTGGACATTACGTCAAGAGTGTATCACGGCGGCGGCGGTGGGGCAAGCGGGGCAATTGGGGGAGGTTTACGGTTTTGGAGGGAGGGGTGGAGAATTAGAGGATTCGAGATTGGAGATTTTGATCTGTTGCAGACGAGAGCTGTTGACCTGGTTAGAGTTCTTCCAGCAATTCAACAAACTCATCGGGCGAAGTGGAGATTTCCCTCAATATCTCGCGCATGAGCGGACGGGCGATGTCTCTGTTGCCGTGATGCGGCAGGGTGGTTGTCCTGCCATCTGGAGCCGATAGAAAACGTGACTCCCCTTCTGGCGCGCGGCGGTGAAGCCGAGACGATGAAGAAGTTTGTCCATCGTCTTGAAGTTCACCATCGGCAGTTTGCTCATAAGGCGATCTCAACCTGCTGTGTGCCGACGAAACGCATGGGTTCATTGGCGATCTCTGGATTCTCCTCGAGGCAAAGTTCCAGAACTTCTTGGAGGTTGCGCTGTAACTCATCCAGCGTCTCTGCCTGCGTATGCGCTCCCACTACAGTGGGGATGACGCCCACATACAGTTTGCTTTCGTCATCATATTCAATGAACGCCGTAAATATCTTTTTCATTGTCGCTCCTGAGGTTAGATGGGATTGTACCCCGTTCGCCAGCGTGACCTGTCCCTGTCCGTTCGTGAGTTGGCACACGGAGCCGAGGGCGTCGGTGATGTGGTAGGTTGAGTCTGCGAAACCAAATAATCGGTGGAAGTGTTCATTTGGGCGATTCTACCAACACGCTGACCTGTCTACTTGCGTTCCTTCCTACGGTTTCTCCAACCCATGCGCGTTCAAGAATGTTTCATCTTTCAAAATTTTCTTCGTGCCGCTGTCTGCAACGATCAACCCTTCATCCATCACGATCATGCGCGGGAACAATTCCTCCACCAACCGCATATCATGCGTGGAGACCAGCATCGTGATTGGCAGGTCGCGCAGTAAATTAATTAACGTCCGCCGCGCGCGCGGGTCGAGTCCCGCCGAGGGTTCATCCAAAATTAAAATGCTCGGGTGCATCGAAAGCACTGTGGCAATCGCAATCCGTTTTTTCTCGCCCACGCTCAAGTGATGCGACAAACGGTCGCGATACGAAGACATGCGAACTGATTCGAGCGCGCCATCCACGCGGCGAAATACTTCGTCTTCGGGCAGTCCCATGTGAAGCGGACCAAACGCCACATCTTCGAACACCGTCGGCGAAAAAAGTTGGTCGTCGGGATTCTGAAAGACGAGTCCCACCTTCGAGCGGATGACAGGCAGATTGTCGCGCGTGAGGCGCAGGTTGCCGATCTCGATGTCGCCGCGTCCGCTTAAGATCCCGTTGAGTTGTAACATCAAGGTTGATTTCCCCGCGCCGTTCGGTCCCACCAGCGCGACCTTGTCTCCTTCGCACAACGTGAACGAAACGCCGCACAACGCCGGGCGCCCATCGGGATACGAAAAGTGTAAATCGCGCACAGAAACAATATTGGTCACGGCATTCTCCCGACAACCTGCATGATCACAAGACAAACAAACGACAACAAGACGATCAACCAATCGCTCGCGTGAACATGATGCGGGTGGATCGTCATCAACTCGCCTTTGTAACCGCGCGAAAGCATCGCGTTATAGACTCGGTCACTGCGCTCGTAACTCCGTAAAAATAATTGACCCGCCATATTCCCGGTGACGCGCGCCCGCCACAACACGCTTCCTCCCGCCCCTCTGCCTGCCGCGCGCGCCGAACGGGATTCTCTCGCTCTCAGCAATCGCAGAACTTCGTCTGCCAGCACGAAGAGGTAACGATAGAGAAACGAAATGATCACGGTCAACACTGCTGGCACACGCAAATGCCGAAGCGCATGGACGATCTTCGGGAACTCCGTCACCGCCACAAGCAGGATCGCCATCTGCACCGATAACCACGAGCGGATGACGATGCTCACGAATCGCAAGAGACCCGCGTCGGTGATGGTGAAATGCCACATCAAAAATTGAAACGAAGTGACCGGCTTGCCCGGAATGGAAAATAAAACGGTGATCGCGGCAAGCGCGAACGGCAGAGCAATGAACGAGCGGCGGAAGGTGAACCCAAACCCAAGCCCCGAAAATAAACTTGCGGTCAACACGAACATCCATGCCAGCGCGAACGCCGTCCACCCGCCATCGGGGAGCAACGCGTTCGAGAGGATGAATCCGACCGTCACCACGACCTTGACGCGAGGGTCAAGATCGTGGATGAGGCTGTGTCCGTGGTGATACCGGTCAAAGGCGTCGGAATGCATGGCGATTTCGGATTTACGATTTTGGATTTACGATTTATAGACGGTGGTCGAGTCTTGTGTTGAGCCTGTCGAAACAAGTCCCGCGTGCTGAGCGGAGTGGCGCGTGATGTTCGCGCCACGAAGTCGAAGCATCGCGGGACGTATCGAGATCACATTTGCTCACTTGCCTACTTGCTCATTTGTGATTTCTTTTGGAGCGACCTACCCGTCAGAATGGAAAGCCCCAGCACCACCAATGCGCCGATTGCTCCAGCCGCTATCTTCGATAACGAGGCATCTGCAAAGAACGGGACGGAATACCCCGCGAGAGGTCCAGCGCCTGACTGAGCCGTATGAATGAACCCCAAATCTTCCGCCACACGATTGAGTCCGTCTGGGTGTATGGAAGCCAGAGGTGAAAGCAATACAACCGCCAGCGAAATTACAACACCGGCAACAACCCATCCACGCCCGCCCTGCGCCGAAGCGGATGTTTCATCCAGCAAGTCAGGTCGTGTCTGCAGGATGAACGTCAACGCGGCGACGGTGATCAACGCTTCGCCGATCCCGATCAACGCGTGGACTCCCAGCATGGCGATCGTCACGGTTTGCAGGTTGCTTGTGCCGCTCAACCACAATTGAAGCGCGGTGGCGAGCGCGCCTCCCATCACCGAAAGCCACGCGGCAAAACCAGCCACAGCAAGTTTTGTAGTGCGGCTTGCCTTGGAAACGCCGCGATACAAACCATACCCGATCATCGCGGTGAACAAGCCCATGTTCAAAATGTTCGCGCCCATAACGAGCAAGCCGCCGTCTTGGAACAACAACGCCTGCACGGCAATGACCGCGGTCATCACGAGCATCCCCGCCCATGGACCAAGCACAATTGCCGCGAGCGCGCCGCCGAGCAAATGACCCGACGTGCCGCCCGCAACAGGGAAGTTCAGCATCTGCGCGGCGAAGATGAACGCCGCCATGATTCCCATCAGCGGAACTTGTTTTTCGCCGAGCGATTTGTTGGTGCGCGAGACAGCCATTGCCAGTACGATTGCTGTGATCGCCCAACAGATCAGCGAGACCGCCAGCGACAAGAATCCGTCGGGGATGTGAAGGGCTACAGGTGAGTAGTGCATGTCAATCTCCTCTTTCAGGTTTTTAGACACTCCGGGCATACCCCGAAGAAAGTCACATGACTATCAATACGTTGATACCCACTGGTTGATTCCATTTTGCGATACATGCTCTCGAGCAGTTCATGCTCCACTTCGATCTCGTCGCCGCACACGCGGCAAACAATGTGGTGATGATCGTCCTCTGCCATTTCATATCGTAAACGTCCCTTGCCAGCCTGCATCGGGCGCGCCAGCCCGTTCTTTGCAAGAAACTCCAACGTGCGATACACAGTAGGCTCGGTCAGCGTCGGAAAATCTTTTTTCGCTTTTTGATACACATCGCGTGGAGTTAGATGCTTGCCTGAATGACACAACACATGCAAGATCGCCATCCGTTGCGGGGTGATGCGGTAACCCAGCGAGCGAAGTTGGGGAGCGTATGCTAAGCCACAGGACATAAATCCATTCCTTATTGCAAGTTTTTACAATAAAGATAGTATACAGTATATCCCGCCTAAAGAATTCTTACCAAAATTATCCATAATGAGGCTGTCGATTTTTCTGCGTAGAGCCGCCGAACTTACAAAGAGTTTGAGGTTTTCCTCCCTGCGGTCTCGGCGGCTAAGAAATTTTCACACGGGTCTCGCCGCTCCCTTTTGTCTCCCCATCATCCAAAGGAACCGACTTTACGATCATGGCTCCCAAAAGAATTGAGCCAGGGCATAGATGTATGGCTTGCCGTTCACATAATCGATCCCGATCATCCATGTATGCCAATCAAGGAGTCCGAATTCCTCGGTACCGGGGAAGTGCAGCGCGTAAAAATTTCCGTTATATGTCCAATTGGGTTGATAGGTTGCGCCGCCATAACGGAGTTCGTTGCAATACAACGTGTAGGTTTGTTGGAGGAATTTCTGCAACTCGGGCACAACCACCTCATGAAACGCGCCGATCATATTCTCGCCGCTGGCGGGATGCGCTCCCCAATCCGCTTGATACGTTGATACGAAAAGGAATTTTGCCTGCTCTTGAGAATAGGTCAATACGTTCCCAGTGCGGAAGAAGCGGACATCCATACCGGTGAGCGGGTTTACGAGCAGACTCAATAACGATCCATCTTCGTTGAGCATGGAGGATTTGAACGAATCGATAACCGCAATGACCTGCGGGTCTGTGCAAAACACAGGGTTGGCAGGAACCGGTGTTGATGTCGAAATGGGCGTGTTACCCACGGGTAACGGAGTCGGCGATTCGGTGGAAATGAATGTTTGTGTGGCAGTAATGGGAGGCAGGGGAGTCGAAGTTGCCGGCGGAAGCGGCGTAAAAGATGGCACAGCCGAGGCTGTAGGAGGAGCGGCAGGGGTCGGCATACAAGCGCTCAACAATATTAAACATAAAAACACAGCAGGTTTGAATTTCATCTCTTTACTCCTCATTCCACCCCTAATCATACCCCGTTGAGGGTATGTACTGCAAAGTAGGGCAATCGCATTTGGATTTTTTATCCGCTAATCTGCGCCAATCTGCGCGAATTTTTCTTGTGGATTAGCGAAAATTCGTGAGGATTAGTGGATAA
>JAJTXU010000058.1 GCA_021462845.1 Anaerolineales bacterium | reverse complement strand
TCGTGTGCATCCCGCGACAAGAACTTTCCAAGCGTTGCGAATCGCGGTGAACGACGAGTTGGCATCAGTGGCGAAAACGCTGCCGCAAGCCGTAACCAGCCTCCACGTCGGAGGCAGACTCGCAGTGATCTCCTTCCACTCATTGGAAGATCGGATCGTCAAAGATTTTTTTAGAGAACAAAGCAAAGACTTGGTCAATCCGCCTTACGAAAAATTGTACGAAGCGGAACGTAAGGCGACGATCAAAGAGGTAAATCGAAAACCGATATTGCCCTCGGAAGAAGAAACGAAAAACAATCCGAGAGCCCGCAGTGCGAAACTTCGCATTGCCGAAAAACTGTAATCGCAACCTTGCGAAGGTTTGGAACCTTCGCAAGGTTGTAACCGACCAATCGCCCAAAGAAAAAGGTCGTTATGCAAGCAACACAGATCATCCATGCTTATAAACAAGCCCCGTGGCGCGTTCAACGCCAATATGCGGGCGCGTTTTTGCTTTTCGTCATCGGCGCTTCGATGGTTGCCGCGCTCTACCTCACCGTGACCGCGCGCGCCGCCGTAACCGGCCGCGAGATTCAAGAACTGCGCGTCGAGATCACCGCTCTTCAACGCGTTAACGCCGACCTCGAGACACAACTTGCCGATCTTACTTCTACCGTAGTGATGCAACAGCGCGCTTTTGCGCTTGGCTATCGCCCGGTCAAACCGGGTGAATTGGAATATGTTGCAGTATCGGGCTTCTTGGCCCCCGAGCCATCGATCCTGCTTGCGGCAGAGGATGTGACCAGCCCAGAGCGGATCATCCCTGAGGCGTATACACAATCGTTGATCGAATGGTTCGATAAACAGATTAAATTCGGAGGGGCGAAACAGCCATGAGACGGCAGTATGCCTTCCGTTCGATGACGCTCATTGCCGGGTTTGGGCTGGTCGCGCTGGCGATTCTGGTGCAGATGATTCGCATTCAAAACAGCGAGCAGGCGGCAATTTTTCTTTCGCAAGGCGACCAGTACGCGGGCGAGTTTCGCATGTTCTACCCGGAGCGCGGCGAGATCTACGATCGCAACGGTCACTTGCTGGCAGGGAATCGAACCGTGTATGAAGTGGGGGTGAGCCTATCGGAAATGGAAGACCCCGACGCGCTGGCGTTTACGCTCGGCACTTACCTCGGCTTGACGTATGAGGAGGTCTTCAAGAAATTGACTGAATCGCCGGACACGTGGTCTTATGTGGTTATTCAAGATTACGTGGACGCGAACATCGTCGCCGCGTTGCAGGAGCAGATCAAGCAATTGGAAGCGGCGAAGGATTTCCGCTTGCAGGGCATTGCCTTCAAGCCGCACTTCCAACGCAGTTACCCGGAAACTTCGCTTGCCTCGAATGTGCTGGGATTTGTCACCCGCGATGGACGCGGGTATTTCGGTATCGAGGAGAAATACAACGACCTGCTTGCCGGCAACCCGGTGCAAGTGTGGGTGCCGCGCGACCCCAACAAAGCCACAGAGATTCCCCGCGTGCCAAACGGAACGACGCTCGTCCTGACCCTGAACCGCGATTTGCAAGCCAGGGTCGAATCGATTCTTGATAAGGCGTTGATCGAATACGGCGCGCAGAACGGCGCCATTGTCGTAATGGATCCTCGCAACGGCGAGATCCTTGCCATGTCTACCACGCCGCGTATGGATTTGAATAATTACACCAATTATTTTTCACTGTATAACGACGGCAGTCAATACAACCGTTCGATCGGAACCGCATACGAGCCCGGCTCCGTAATGAAGGTGTTAACCATGGCGGCCGCGCTCGATACCGGCCTCGTCAAACCCGAAACCACCTACGTAGACACCGGCTCGATTCAAGTAGGCGGCTTCACCATCCAAAATTGGGACAAAGAAGCCTGGGGCGAACAGAACATGGTCGGTTGCTTGCAGCATTCTTTGAATGTGTGCATGGCGTGGATCTCCACTCAAATGGGACCCACCACTTTTTATGGATACATGGAGCGGTTCGGTTTTGGTCACCCCACCGGGGTGGACCTGGCAGGCGAGGCGATGGGCAGGCTAAAGACGCCGGGCGACTCGGATTGGTACAACGTCGACCTCGGCACTAACGCGTTCGGTCAAGGAGTCACTGCCACACCGTTGCAGATGCTGATGGCCGCCTCCGCGATCGCCAACGACGGCAAAATGGTCACGCCGCACATCCTATATTCGATGTTGCGCGACGGGCATCAATACAACGTCCCATCGCAATACGGCGGTTCGCCGATCACCGCGCAGACCGCGCACACGTTGAGCGAAATGCTGGCGCAGTCGCTGAACGCCGAATCTTCCGAGGCGTTATTGTCCGGCTATCGCGTGGCTGGCAAGACCGGCACTGCGCAAATCCCCACCGAGTTTGGTTATGATCCAAGCGTTACCAACGCGTCCTTCATCGGCTGGGGTCCTGTGGACGATCCGCAATTCATGATCTATGTGTGGCTGAACGCGCCCACCTCCTCGATCTGGGGATCGCAAACTGCCGCGCCCACGTTTTCTAAAGTTGCCGAGCAGACTGTCATCTTGCTCAATATTCCGCCGGATAATGTCCGGTTCCAACTCACCTCGAAATAATATGCTCACGATTGCCGATGCCATCGAAGCCCTCACAGGCGCCCGCCCCGCCGCCGCAACGGTAATCACCGAAGCGGTGATCGACTCGCGCCAGGTGATTCCCGGCTCGCTGTTCGTCGCCATCCCCGGCGAAAAAGCGGATGGGCACGACTTCATCGCTGAAGCCTTCAAGCGGGGGGCATCTTTTGCTTTAACCCAGCGAGATGTGGACGCTTCTTTCCGGACCTTCGACCTGCGTGCCGCCACCCCGGAATCCGTCGCCGCGCAAGATTACAGCATCCCGCTGTGTTTGCGAGTGGAGAACACGGTTACGGCATTGCAACAGATCGCGCGTTTCTGGCGGCGCAAGTTGAACTTGCGGATCATCGGCGTGACGGGCAGTGTGGGCAAATCGACCACCAAAGAGATGATCGCCGAGGTGCTTGCCACGCGCTTCCGCACCTTGAAAAGCCCCGGCAATTTGAATAACGAGATCGGTTTGCCGATGACCGTCTTGCGCTTGAGCGAAGGACATCAACGCGCCGTGATGGAAATGGGATTCTACGTGCCGGGCGAGATCGCCTTTTTGTGCGATATTGCTTTGCCGCAAGTAGGCGTGGTGACGAACGTGGGAACCGTCCATGCGGAACGCGCCGGGTCGCAGGAAGCCATCGCGCGCGGCAAAGCGGAATTGGTTCAGGCGCTGCCGCCGGCTCCCGAGGGCGTGGCAATTCTCAACTTCGATGATGCGTGGGTCCGTAAGATGGAAGAGAAAACGAAGGCGCGAGTCTTCTTCTATGGCTTGTCTCCCGAAGCGCACCTGTGGGCTGACCATGTGGAGGGGCTGGGCTTGGACGGTATCCGTTTTCGGATTCATTATCAAGGCGAAACATTGCACGTGAAGATCCCGTTGATCGGGCGGCATTCGGTGCATACCGCGCTTCGCGCCGCGGCGGTGGGTTTGGTGGAAGGGATGAACTGGCAGGAAATTCTCGAAGGCTTGAGCCAGGGTCATATGCAACTGCGGCTTGCCGCGGTGCGCAGTGAGACCGGCGCGTTATTGCTGGACGATACGTACAACGCTTCGCCGGAATCGATGCTTGCCGCGTTGAATTTACTGGATGAGTTGGATGGCAGGAAGATCGCCGTCCTTGGGGACATGCTCGAACTCGGTCCGTATGAACGCGGCGGGCACGAGATGGTCGGCTTACGCGCCGCGCAAGTGGCGGGGACGTTGCTCACGCTGGGCGAGCGCGCGCATATCATCGCCGAGGCGGCGCGTAAAGCTGGCATGAAAAAATCGTCGGTGCTGGAGTTTGATACCCTCGAACCGCTGGTGGACTGGCTGAATACGAATTTATCGAAGGATGATGTGGTGTTGATCAAGGGTTCGCACGGCTTGCGCATGGATCGCATCACCAACGTATTGGAAATACGCTCATGAGACATTCCGCGTTGGTGCTCGGACTGGCAATGTTTTCGTTCGTGATGACGGTGATCTGGGGCATGCCGTTGCTTCGCATGTTGCGGCACTTCAAGGTTGGCAAGATCATCCGCGTGGAGGAGCCGGACCAGCATCGCATCAAAATGGGAACGCCCACCATGGGCGGCGTGCTGTTCATCCTGCCTGTGTTGTTGTTGACGGGCTTGCTCAATGCCGCCGCGTTGATCGGCTTGGATGTGACCGGGCGCTCGGTATTGGTGCCTCTTATCGTGATGGTCGCGTTCGGCGCGCTCGGAGCGTTGGACGATTGGGAAGGTATTCGCGGTAAACGCCGCGGCGACGGGATGCGCATCCGCACGAAATTTTTGGCGCAGATCGCGCTGGCGGTGGGGACGGGCATCGTGTTGAAGTTCGTTCTCGATGTGCCGGATATGTTCCTGCCCGGGTATCGCCATGAAATCGAACTGGGCTGGTGGTACGTTCCGGTGGCGGCTTTTGTGATCGTGAGCGAATCGAACGCGGTCAACTTCACCGATGGGTTGGATGGTCTCGCCGGGTTGATCTCAGCCACCGCGTTCGCCGCGTTTGGCGGCGTGGCGCTGATCAGTGGGCAGGTCTATCTCGCGCAGTTCTGTTTCATTATCGTCGGCGCGTTGTTCGGTTTCTTATGGTTCAACGTGCATCCCGCCGCATTGATCATGGGCGATACCGGCTCGATGGCGCTCGGTTCCACGCTTGCCGTGGTGGCGCTGATGACCGGTCAATGGCCGCTGTTGCTCGTGATCGCTATCATTCCATTGAGCGAGGCGTTGAGTGTGTCGATCCAGATCGCATACTTCCGCCTTACCAAGGGCAAGCGTTTTTTCAAAATGGCGCCGATCCATTTACATTTTGAATTGCTTGGCTGGAGCGAAACGCAGATCGTGCAACGCTTCTGGTTGATCGGTTTGCTTGCCGCGATGATCGGCATGGGATTGGCGTTGGTGTAATTTGGCGGTTGAGTAGCGAGCCGCCGCGCTGAGCCTGTCGAAGCGGCGGCTTGCGAGCGTATCGAAACCGCAGTAATTTGTAATTGGTAACTATTTTGTCATGAAAGCAAACTGGAAAGATACCCGCGTGTTGATTTTAGGCGCCGCCCGGCAGGGGCTTGCCCTGGCGCGTTGGCTGTCGCTGCATGGCGCGCGCGTCACGGTCAGCGATATGCGCGGCGCGGATGAACTTCGCCTCGCGCGCGAATCGCTCGCAGAATATCAGATCGACTGGGCGCTGGGCGGGCATCCGCTTGCGTTGTTGGATTCAACGGATGTGCTGTGCCTCTCCGGTGGAATTCCGCTCACGCTGCCTATTGTGGTTGGCGCGCTCCAGCGAGGGATTCCCCTCTCGAACGATTCGCAGATCTTCATGGAAGTGGCGCCATGCAAAACGGTGGGCATCACCGGCTCGGCAGGCAAGACGACGACAACGACGCTGGTTGGAGAGATGGCAAGACGCGCGACCACAGACGATAGACCGCAGTCCGCGAATCCATCGTCCATCGTCCATCGTTCACGGGCTTTTGTCGGCGGCAATATCGGCGACCCGTTATTGAATTACGTGGATGAAATGAAGCCCGATGATATCGCCATCCTCGAACTTTCATCCTTTCAATTGGAACAAATGACCCTTTCACCGGACATCGCCGCGATTTTGAACATCACGCCGAATCATTTGGATCGTCACGGCACGATGGATGCGTATACGGCGGCGAAGTGTCGCATTTTGGAATTTCAGACACAGGACAATATCGCTGTGCTGGGGCGCGACGACAAGGGTGCGTGGAATCTGCGCGACAAAGTGAAAGGAAAATTATTCACGTTCAGTTTGAATGAACTGGAAGAAGGTTTGGACGGCGCGTATTTGCGCGAAGGATCGTTGAACCTGCGCGACGGCAAGTTGAATATCGCGATCATGCCGCGCGAGAAGATTCATCTGCGCGGAGATTACAACGTGGCGAATGTGCTTGCCGCGTTCATCATCGGTTATGCGGCGGGCTTCCCGCTGGAGGCGATGATCGAAGCGGTGAAGGATTTTCACGGCGTGCCGCATCGCTTGGAATTGGCGCGCGAGTTGAACGGAGTCCGCTGGTACAACAATTCGATCGCCAGCGCGCCCGAACGGACGATTGCCGTCATCCGCTCATTTGAGGAGCCGATCGTGCTTCTGCTGGGCGGGCGCGATAAAAACCTCCCCTGGGAGGAGTTGATGCAACTGGTGCGGGCGCGCGTCTCCTACGCGGTGCTTTTTGGCGAGGCGGCGGAAAAGATCGAGAAAACTGTGGCAAGCCTCCCCGTCGGAGAGAAGCGTTGTGTATTTTTCCGCGTGACGGGGTTGCGCGAGGCGGTCCGCAAGGCGGCGGAAGTTGCCAGGCCGGGCGATGTCGTGTTGCTGTCGCCGGGCGGCACGAGTTTCGATGAGTTCAAAGATTTTGAGGAACGCGGAGAAAGGTTTCGAGCATGGGTTCAAGAACTTTCGTAAATGATCGTATCTCGTTTTCGTTCGCGAAGAGTCTCAGCCGCGGGTTGGATGTGCCGTTGGTTCTCACGGTGGTGGCGCTTTCGGTGTTTGGGTTGATTATGCTGTATTCCGCGTCGTTCGATTTTTCGTTCAACGAATATGGGTCGTCGACGTATATGTTTGGCCGCCAGGCGCGCTGGTTCGGTTTGGGAATCATCGGCGCGTTCGCGCTTTCGTTGTTCGATTATCACATCTGGCGCAAGGTGGGCGTGTTCGCCATGCTTGGCACGATCGGTTTGCTGGTGGGCGTGCTGTTGGTCAACGAAGCGCGTCTGGGCGCGGTGCGCGCTTTCCTCAATGGTTCGTATCAACCGTCTGAACTGGCGAAGTTGATCGCGGTGATCTATCTTTCGGTGTGGTTGTACTCGAAGCGGCACAGCCTGCACGATGTGACGTTCGGCTTGATTCCGCTGGGCGTGATCCTTGGAATTATCTGCGGTTTGATCTACCTGCAACCCGACTTGAGCGCGGCTGGCACGGTGCTCATCCTCGGCGGTTTGTTGTTTTATCTCGCCGGCGCGGATATCAAACAGATCATCTTTCTATTGCTGTTGGCGCTCGTCATCGGCTGGGTGGTGGTGCAATTCAGCGCCACCGGGCGCGATCGCGTTGATTCGTTCGTCGCCGGCTTCCAGGACCCGACGAACGCATCGTATCACGTGCGGAGATCGTTTGAAGCGATCATCAAAGGCGGCGTGTTCGGCGTGGGCTTGGGCGAAGCGGATACCAAGTTGACCGGTCTTCCGTTCGCGCCCACTGACAGTATCTTTGCGGTCGTTGCCGAAGAACTGGGCTTGTTCGGCACGGTTTTATTGATGTCGTTATACGGCACATTGATCTGGCGCGGCCTGGTTGTGGCGCGCCGCGCGCCGGATATGCTCGGCACACTGCTGGCTTCGGGTGTGATCTTTTGGATCGGGCTGGAGGCGGCGATCAACATGGCGGTGATGGTCGGGTTGATGCCGTTTGCCGGGAACGCCCTGCCGTTCATCAGCGCGGGCGGTTCGAATTTGGTTTCCACTTTTTGCGCCATCGGTATTGTGTTGAACATCTCGCGCCAAAGCGGCGAGGGCTCAAAGATCGAAGAAAACGAATGGAGGTCATTCGGTGCGGTTATTGATTTGCGCCGGAGGGACGGGAGGCGGAGTGTATCCCGCGCTCGCCGTTCACAGCGCGTTGACGGCTAAAGTTACCGACGTGGACACGCTCTGGGTGGGGGGCAAGGGCGGCATGGAGGAATCTCTGGTGAAACGCCAGGGCATTGCCTTTACCAGCGTCCCTGCCGCCGGTCTGCACGGCGTCGGTCTTACCGCGTTGCCGGGCAATCTGCTCACGCTTGGGCGCGGCATCCTCGCCGCTCGTCGCATCCTGCGCGAATTTCGACCGGATGTTATGTTCTTCACCGGCGGGTACGTTGCGGCGCCGGTCGCGATCGCCGGAGCGTCGATACCGATCCTGCTGTATACGCCGGATATCGAGCCGGGGCTGGCGTTGAAATCCCTTGCCCGCTATGCGGATGTGATTGCCGTGACAACGAGCCAATCGCAAAAGTTCTTTAGAAAGAAAGTGCGCGAAACAGGTTACCCGCTTCGCCCCGACCTCTCGCTGTGGGACCGCTTGACAGCGACTCGCCACCTCGGCATCTCCGGCGAAAAGCCCGTGCTGTTGGCGTTCGGCGGAAGCAAAGGCGCGCGCTCCATCAACTTTGCCGTGATCAATCACCTGCGCGACCTGCTTGCCAAGTTCGAGGTCATTCACCTGACCGGCGACTTGGATTGGCAATATGTAAAACAAATGCGCGAGCAACTGCCGATGGAACTTGCCGCCCGTTACCACGCCATGCCCTACTTGCACGAAATGGGCGCGGCGTTTGCCGCCGCAGATGTGGCGCTTACGCGCGCGGGCGCTTCGGTGCTGGGCGAGTTCCCGTTATTCGGGTTGCCTTCCATCCTTGTGCCATATCCCCATGCCTGGCGTTACCAAAAAGTGAACGCCGAGTTCCTTGCCTGGCGCGGCGCGGCGGTCATCTTGGAAGACCACCGCCTGAACACCGAATTAATGATGACTTTGAATGTTTTGTTCGAGAACCAGAATAAATTGAAATCCATGCGGGCGGCGATGTTTGAATTGTCACATCCGCGCGCCGCAGAGAAGATCGCCAGCGCGTTAATCGAACTGGCAGGAGTGAAAAGCCTATGATGAGCATCGATATTGTCTTTTGGATGTACGTCCTGCTCTTTGGGTTCATTGGAGGTATGCGCGGCTGGGCGAAGGAACTGCTGGTCACATTCAGCGCGATCCTCGCGCTTGCCATCAACCAGGTTCTGCGGAAATACGTTCCGTTAGTGATAGGAATGGATGAATCCGATATTAACTTATTTTGGTCGCGCATCATTGTCCTGACCGTGCTGGTGTACTTTGGATACCAGACCGTGGTCAGCATCCAACACCTGGCATCGCGCGCGGTGCGCGAACGGTTTCAAGACACGGTCATCGGCGTGTTGCTCGGAGGCGTGAACGGATATTTCGTCGCTGGCAGCGCGTTATTCTATTTGGATAAAGCGAAATATCCATTTTCACAGATTATTACCGCGCCAACCGACCCTAACTTGGTTACCAAGATCAACAACATGATGCTGTATATGCCTCCGCAACTCCTCGGCGACCCGGGCATCTACTTTGCCATCATCCTCGCCTTCGTGTTCATCATCGTTGTCTACATCTAACTATCAAACTATCGAACTATCAAACTAACGAACTAACAAACTATCGAACTAACAAACTATCAAACTAACAAACTATCAAACTAACAAACTAACAAACTAACATGACACACGTCCATTTCATCGGCATTGGGGGCAGCGGACTTTCCGCCATCGCCCGTCTCCTGCTGGAGAGCGGGTACGCGGTGAGCGGCTCTGACCGCGCGCTGACTCCGTTTGCCGAAGAGGTGCGCAAAGCCGGCGCGACCGTGTACGTGGGGCATCATGCCCGCAATGTGGCGGGAGCCGACTGGGTCGTGCGTTCCTCCGCCATCCCGGACGATAATCCTGAAGTGCAGGCGGCGGTGCAGAAGAATATTCCCGTCTATAAACGCGCAGATTTTCTCGGCGAATTGATGGCAGATAAGACCGGCATAGCCATTGCCGGCACGCACGGCAAAACCACCACCACCGCCATGACCGCCTGGGTATTGACCGACCTGCAACGCGATCCCTCGTTCATTATTGGCGGCGTGTCGAAAAACCTCGGCGTCAACGCCCGCGCGGGCAAAGGCAACTTATTTGTCATCGAAGCCGACGAATACGACAACATGTTCCTCGGCTTAAAACCGCAGATCGAAGTGATTACCAATCTCGAACACGACCATCCCGATTTTTTCCCAACCTTCGAGGCGATGACACAATCCTTCGAAGCCTTCATCGACCTTCTGCCAGCCGACGGCGCACTGATCGTCTGCATGGAAGATGCCGGCGCAATGTCGCTCATCCCGTATGCTCGCAAAGCCGGCAAGAACGTCATTGCCTATGGCGCGCGTATGGAGAACACCATCAGCGCGCCGCACTGGGTGATCGCGCGCGATGTGAAGCCCAATCAACGCGGCGGCTTCGACTTCGTCGCCTCCTCCAACTTGAAGAGCGCCGGGCTTGAATCGGTGGAAGTGTCGTTGCAGGCGCCGGGCGAGCATAACGTCCGCAATGCGCTGGCAACTCTGGCGATCGTGGATGTGCTGGGACTTTCGCGCGAAAAAGCCGCGAAGGCGTTGAGCAAATTCACAGGAACCGGACGCAGGTTCGAGTTGAGAGGCGAAGCGAACGGCGTCAGCGTGTACGACGACTATGCCCATCATCCCACCGAGATCAAAGCCACGCTGGCAGGGGCGCGGGCGCGTTATCCCGAACGCCGCATCTGGGCGGTCTGGCAACCGCACACGTATTCGCGCGCGCAGGCGTTATATCTTGAATTTTCGCGCGCCTTCAAAGACGCCGATGAAGTCATTGTCACCGAAGTGTACGCGGCGCGCGAACCGAAACAGGATTTCACCTCGGCGGAGATCGTCAGCGGCATGCCGCATCCCTCGGCGCGTTATATTGCCACGCTCCCGCAAGTGACCGATTATTTACTGAAGAATTTGCAACCCAACGACGTGCTGATCGTGCTATCGGCTGGCGATGCCGACCAGATCTGCGCGGAAGTTTTGAAAACCCTGAAGGAGAGATAACATGACCCGACAAACGCTTCAACCCCGGACCTTAGACCTGCTCCCCCTGCGGAAAGTTTTACTCACCGCCGGGCGCGGCGTGCCCTCGCGCGTCCCCTCATGGAATGCGGACGAACAACTCGCGGTTGAACTTATCAAGAAAATGAAATCTATGCCGGTGTTGGCAAACCCGTTTGCCGGGCTGGTTGTCGAACCGCCGCAATTGCTCTCCCGCGTTGGGATTCCTGAAATGGCGGGGAGTCATGCCTGAGAAAAAAGATAACGAAAAGCCCGAGATCTTCTTCCTGCCCCCATTGCGGATGCTCCTTTCTTTCTTCGATAAAGACGCGCGTCGAAAGAAAACAGACCAGGCGCATGACGATGAAAAAGAATCGAAGGAAAAAACGGTCGAGAAGTTGATCGAGAAATTGAACAAGAAGGATGAATAGAAAGGAAACACGCCAGCGCCCCGGCTGACTCGAAAAAACATGGTTGCCCTAGCCCGCCCCGTTGACCTGCTCATTGCCAAGTTCGGCGATATGGTGAAAGAGAATGTGCCTCTTGCGCCGTTTACTTCCGCGCGCATCGGCGGTCCCGCCGACATTTTCATCACCGTCGATTCGGTTGCCGCATTGGCGCGGGTTGTTAAATACTTGTGGAAGAACGACCTGCTGTTCGTTGTGATGGGCGGCGGCTCGAACATCCTCGTTAGCGACAAGGGTGTGCGCGGGGTGGTGGTGATGAACCGGGCGAAGAAAGTCACCTTTCGCGCTGGCGATCACCCCTCGGTTCTCGCCGAATCGGGCGTGGTGTTCAGCAACCTCGCCAACCGCTGCGCTTCGAAAGGATTTGGCGGCATCGAGTGGGCGGCGGCTGTCCCCGGCACGATCGGCGGCGCGGTGTATGGCAATGCGGGCGCGTTCGGCGGCGATGTGGCTGGAAGTTTGCTCTCTACCGAACTGTTGACCAAAAACGGACGCGAAAAATATTCCGTCGAACAAATGGGATACGGCTATCGCGCGAGTATTTTGAAACGAGGCGAGGTGCAAGCCGTCGTCCTTTCGGCGGAGTTGAGCCTGACGAATTCGACCAAGGATGATGCAACGGTCAAGATTCAACAATTCAGCGCGCATCGCAAAGCGACCCAGCCGCCGGGCGCGAGCATGGGTTCGATGTTCAAAAATCCCGCTGGCGATTATGCGGGTCGCCTGATCGAAGCCTCGGGCTTGAAGGGAACCCGCATCGGTAACGCTGAAGTCAGCCCGTTGCACGGAAACTTCTTCGTCAATCACGGCGCGACGCGGGCGGAAGATATCCGCAAACTGGTTCAACTTGTGCAGAAGACGGTGAAAGAGAAGCAAGGCATTGAACTGGAGTTGGAGATCGAGATGGTTGGCGAGTGGTGAGTAGAGATATGAAAAATAAACTTCGAGTGGCAGTGATCTTTGGCGGACGTTCCGGCGAACATGATGTTTCGCTGATGTCCGCGCGTTCGGTGCTGTCGGTGCTCGACCCCGACAAATACGAAGTGACCCAGATTGGAATCACGCGTGAAGGTCAATGGCTGACGGGCGCAGATGCGCTTGGAAAGTTCGAAAGTGGAAAGTTGGATGGTCTCGAACATTTTGTTTTGTCGCCAGACCCCTCCGATGTAACCCGTAACTCGTATCCGGTAATAGACGTGTACTTCCCCGTCCTGCATGGCACATTTGGCGAAGACGGCACAATTCAAGGCTTGTTTGAAATGGCAGACGTGGCGTACGTCGGCGCGGGTGTGACCGGCTCCTCTGTGGGCATGGACAAAGGCGTGTTCAAAGAAGTGATGCGCGCGAATGATATTCCCGTTGTCGAGTCTGTTCTGGCGTCGCGCAGTGCCATTGAAAAAAACATGAATGCTGTCATCAAGCAGGCTGAGAAGATTGGCGCATATCCATTGTTCACCAAACCTGCCAACCTTGGCTCCTCGGTGGGTGTGACGAAATGCCATAACCGTTCCGATTTGCAGGAAGGTTTGATGGAAGCCGCATCGTTCGACCGGCGCGTGCTCGTCGAACGCGGCGTGAAGGATGTGCGCGAGGTCGAGGTCAGCGTGCTGGGCAACGACGAACCATCCGCTTCGGTGTGCGGAGAGGTCCTGCCGAGCCGCGAGTTTTATTCGTACGAATCGAAATACATTGATGGAACCTCCGGCTTGGATATACCTGCAAAACTACCCGCAGATGTTTCCGAACAAATCCGCGCTTATGCCGTGCGCGCGTATCAACTGATCGATTGCGCCGGCATGGCGCGCGTGGACTTTTTTGTAGAGAAAGATACGAACAAGATTTACCTCAACGAGTTGAATACCATCCCCGGTTTCACCACGATCAGTATGTACCCGAAGCTATGGGAAGCCACTAACCTGCCCTATGTAATACTCGTCGACCGGTTGATCGAACTGGCGCTCGAGCGCAAAGCAGAACGAGACCGAACATCGCATACGTATCGGAGCCGCGCATGAATAACAAAAAATATATGTCCCGAGCCGAACTTGTCCGCTTAAGGCGCGAGAGCGATCATGCCAGATCGATGGAACGCGCCGCGCGGGAGGCCACGCGTCCATTGAGCGCTGTGAAGCCTCGCGCCAAACCCGCGTCGAAGCCCAAACAAAACAAGCGTCGATTTCATATTGCGTTAGCCATGCCGCGCGTCAACTTGAGGGCGATTCACCTGCCAAAGATTCAGTTTCCGCGACCCCGGTTTGGCTGGCGGACACTCTCGCTTATTCTGGTTGCGATGCTGGGCTTGGCGGCATACTTTTCGTTCACCCGTCCTGAATTGCGCGTCTCGGAGGCGCAGGTGACCGGCAACCAAATTCTGACTCCCGCCGAATTGAATTCGGTGATGGGCGTTGCGGGTCAACCCATCTTTTTGCTGACTCCCTCCGAGTTGGAGACGCGCCTCTTGCTTAATTACCCGGAGATCTCCGCGGTGCGGGTGAATGTGTCCCTGCCGAACCTTGTCACGGCGCATATTGTCGAGCGCAAACCATTCATCCGTTGGGAGCAGAATGGCGCGTACACGTGGATTGCCGAGGATGGCGTAGCGTATCGCCCGCGCGGCGAGATGGTGGGGCTCATTTCGGTGGTGGCTGAATCAGCTCCCCCTGCGATCGGAGGCGGGACAGATCCGCTGGCGCCAACTCCGTATATCACGGTCGAGATGGTGCAGGCCTTGAAGGGGCTGGCGAGTCACGTCCCGCCCGGTGCGGTGATCTTGTACGATTCGATCAACGGGTTTGGCTGGAACGACCCCCGAGGCTGGCGCGCCTATTTCGGCGCAACCGCCAGCGATGTGGAGCTGAAGATGCGCGTGTATGAAACGATGGTGAATTCGCTCACACAGCGCGGCATCCGCCCGGCGTTGATCAATGTGACGTACCCGACCGCGCCGTATTACAGGATGAATCAATAATAAAGGATTGTCGCTCTGAGTGGCGCGAAGAATCTCTGACAGAGTGAACGAGACTCTTCGCTGCGCTCAGAGTGACACAACAAAAACATGGAAGAAATTGTAGTAGGCATTGACGTAGGCACGACAAAAATTTGCACCCTGGTGGGGCGCGTGGAGGAGGATAACCCCATCCGCATCATGGGTGTGGGCATCGAACCGTCGGATGGAATCCGCAAGGGCATCATCGTTGACCTTGCCGCCGCGACGCAAGCCATTGCGCGTTCAGTAAAAAAAGCGGAATCGACTTCGGGGTTGGAGATCACCTCGGCGTTGGTGAGCATTGCCGGCGCGCACGTATCGTCGGTGAATAGTCGCGGCGTATCAGCCGTCAATGGGAAGGTGATCGAGCAATACGATCTCGATCATGCCATGGAACAGGCGCGCGCGGTGGCGATTCCCAACGACCGCGAGATCATCCACGTGATCCAACGCGGGTTCAGCGTGGATGGGCAGGATGGCATTCGCGCGCCGCGCGGAATGCATGGCTATCGGCTCGAAGTGGAGGCGCATATTATTACCGCCTCCGCCGCCACGGTAGATAACCTGCGTCATTGCGTGGGCGCAAGCGGCGTGAAGATTCAAGAGTTTGTGTTGAACCCGCTTGCCTCCGGTGAAGCCGTGCTTACCGAACAGGAACGTCAGATGGGCGTGGCGGTTTGCGATATCGGCGGCGGCACGGCGGATTTGGCGATCTACGTCAATGGCGATGTGTGGCATACGATGGTGCTCGCGGTTGGCGGCAATCACATCACTCAGGATATTGCGCATGGTTTGCGGTTGCCGTTTGCGCAAGCCGAGGAAGTGAAGAAGCAACAGGGTCATGCGGTGCGCGGCGAAGTTGGACTTGAGGAATATTTTTCTGTGCGCCCGTTTGGCGAGGATAAACCTGTGCAGATCAACCGGCAGGAACTGGCAGAGATCATCGAAGCGCGCGTGTCGGAGACCTTTGGGTTGATTCTGCAAGAGGTTAAACGATCGGGATACGACGGTCTGTTGCCGGCGGGCATGGTGTTGACCGGCGGCACGTCTGCATTGCCGGGCATCAGCCGTGTGGCGAGCGAGGTGTTGGGTATGCCGGTCCGCGTGGCGCAACCGGAGAATCTCTCCGGGCTGGTGGATCGGTTGAGGTCGCCGGCGTATTCCACCGGTGTGGGTTTGTTGCAATGGGCGCTTTCGATGCAGGATGAAGACACGAGCATCGGGCGCGACCGCCGCAGGAAAGGAGAATCACGCATGGGGTTTGGCTATATCAAGAAAATTGTCGGACGGATTTTGCCGTAGTGAGAGGTTATCTGTCCTGAGCGGAACGGAGTGCAGTCGAAGGACGCTTCGACTACGGGACAACGATCATGTCCCTCCGCTCAGCGCGATGAATATAACCCTTAAAATTTATCTCTACGGAATCAAAAGGAAGTATCATTCAACCAATGTTTGACGGAGGCTCAACATGGACTCGACCAATACGCAAGACAACCAGCAACAAACAGAAGCATTCGCCCGCATTAAAGTGATCGGCGTGGGCGGCGGCGGATCGAACGCCGTCAACCGCATGATCGACGAAGGTATTCAAGGCGTTGAATTCATCATCGCGAATACCGACGCGCAAGCGTTGAAGAATGCGAAAGCGCCCACGCGCGTACGACTCGGCGATAAGTTAACGCGCGGTCTCGGCGCGGGCGGCGACCCCGAAGTGGGGCGCAAAGCCGCGGAAGAATCCGCCGATGAGTTATATAAAGTCATGCAGGGCGCGGATATGGTGTTCGTCACCGCGGGTATGGGCGGCGGCACCGGCACCGGCGCGGCGCCGGTCGTGGCGCAAATTGCAAAAGAAAGCGGCGCGCTTACCATCGGTGTGGTAACGCGTCCGTTCACATTCGAAGGCGGGCGGCGTTTATCGTCGGCTGAAGCGGGCATCGGCAAATTCAAGGAACATGCCGATACGTTGATCGCGATTCCCAACGACCGCTTGTTGCAGATCGCGGATAAACGCGCTTCACTGCAAGACGCCTTCCGCCTCGCAGACGATGTTCTGCATCAAGGCATTCAAGGCATTTCCGAATTGATCACCATTCCCGGTCTCATCAACCTGGATTTTGCCGACGTGCGCGCGATCATGTCCGAAGGCGGCGCCGCTCTCATGGCGGTTGGAACCGGGACCGGCGACGAACGCGCGAAGAAAGCCGCCGAGGATGCCATCTCATCCAAACTGCTCGACATCACCATCGACGGCGCGCGCGGCGTGCTGTTCAACGTCACCGGCGGACCGAACATGACTCTCTTCGAGGTGAATCAAGCCGCGGCGATCATCCGCGAAACGGCTCACCCCGATGTGAACATGATCTTCGGCGCGGTCATCGACCCGAATCTGGGCGACGATATCCGCATCACGGTCATTGCGACCGGATTTGAACGCAATGCGATGCCGCGCCGCGCGCTCGAACGCAACACGCGCGAGAACAAGCGAGTGGAGCCTGCGGCATTCTCACGCCCGCTTGAGTCTGTTTCGGTTCATGCCGACGTTCAGCCGGGTGAGGCAAAGTCAGCCTCTCTCCCGCCTGTGAACAAAGACGATCTCGACATCCCGACCTTTTTGCGAAATCGAAGATAACAACAATCCATCAGACCTGACAGGTTTCCGAGAAAGCCTGATCAAATGTGGTTTTAGTCCGCGCGTTGATTTACGAAGTTCGCGACGCGAGTAAAACCTGTCAGGTCTTTTACTAGTCAAGTCCACCTCCTTTGCCGGAGCGGTTCGGGCGTGCCTGGGCGAGGCGCGTCTGAATCGCTCTGCGCGTTTAAAGCGTGTTACCGCTAAGCGCGCGAAGAGCGCGAAGAAAAAGATTAAATCTTAGCGTGCTTGGCGGTCTTAGCGGTTCAAAAAAATCGTGATGTGCTAAAATACGCTTAATGAAAGCCAAACTCCATCAGCCCGTTCACGAATCATACAAACGCCATCGCAGGGAAATGATGTGGCAGATCGTTCTCCCCGTTGTGTTTGCCGCGTTGCTCTTCGTCGCGTTGATCGTGTTGATCAACATTGCCACATTTAATCAGGACGGCGACGTAGGTCGCTGGGCGGCGATCTCCACCATCTGGATCGTCATCCCGATCATGGTTGCAGGCGTAATCCTTCTCGCGTTGCTTGTCGCGCTGGTTTACCTGATGAAACGATTACTGGGCATCACGCCGACTTACACCGGTCTCGCGCAGGATTATGTGCATCTTGCCTCGAGCTACATCAAACGCGGCACGGAGATGGCGGTGAAGCCCGTGCTGTTCCTCGACGGCATCGGCGCGAGCGTCAGGGCATTTTTTGGAAGGAAATAAATTTCATATGTCATTCTGAGGAGCCGCGTAGCGGCGACGAAGAATCTCCTCTACAATGTAAGAGACCCTTCGGTCGTGGCGCGAGGCGCCACTCCCTCAGGGTGACATGCAAAAGGAATCAACTATGAACAAAAGCAAAACCTTACTCTTCGGCGCGCTCGCGGGCGCGTTCGCCGGTCTCATCGCCGCGATGATGCTCAACCGCCGCGCCGAGAAGAACGAAAGCGAGTCCGCCCTCACCGCCGGCGAGGGATTGAAACTCGGCATGTTGGTGTTCGGTCTCTTGCGCGCGATCTCAAGTTTGGGGGATGAGAAGTAATAGAAAGTGTGTAAATTTTTATAACGCTTGTGGAGGGTATAATTTGTCTGGCAAGCATAGAAAGGAGCAAGTCAGATGGCTCTACAATTGCAAGGAATAGTCAAAGGAAAACAAATCGAGTTGGAGCGTGAGACGGGCCTGCCTATCGGCTCCGCTGTTGTCGTGCGCGTCGAGCCAAAGCGTCTTCCGCTGGAGGAAAAGAAGCGCTTGACTGATATTATTTTTGGCTCATGGGCTGGCGATACTAGCCTCAAAGCCATCTTTGCCGAGATTGAGAAGTTACGTGCATAGCTCATGAGAACACAATCGAAACTCGCATGTTGGTGTTCGGTTTGTTGCGGGCGATCTCGAGTCTGGGGGATGAGAAGTAACAAGGAAGGTGAAAGTAATGAGTAGTGATTTTTCCATCAAAGAAGTATTTCTTAAGTTCATCACTACTGAGAGACCAGCGGGCGAAATAGCGGAGGTCGCTGAAGTTTTAGCCGCCGAAGAAATTACGCGAACTAATTTCATGGATATTCGGTCTCGGTTGCTTCGATCGTCGAGTAACTCATTTCGAAAAGACCTGGTCGGAATCATCTTGTATTACGCTCTCGCGTGTATAAAAGATCATGACTTATCCGCGACAGAAAAAGAGAATTTACAACTACTTAAAACCTTGTTCCAAATTGAAGAGGGTGAATTCTACGCTTATAAAGCCTCGGAACTTTCGGATGTTTTGAGCCAACAGGCATTGCGAATCATTCAAGATCAAAAGCTCGAAAATACTGAAGACTTGTATCAATCAGATCTCCAACGAATTTTTGGGTTGAGCTATGATCAGTACGTTGAACTAACGCAGAAAACGGTGAAAGAATTTCTCGAAATGACCCCGGAAGAAGAAATTCAAAGGCGTGCAGGCGAATTTCAGAAAATCAGGGTGGCATTCTTGATTTCAGATGGAGAATAATGAAATGAAAACCTTCAAATTCTGGACTCTCGAAAAACAAACCATCCTCATTGACGGACAGCCGCAAGAGGTGAATTGCTATGGCGGATCAAACGTCTCTGTAGAGGATGCGCGGAGGGTTGCGCGGGAGAAGGCAGAGAAGGTCCAGCGGAAGATCGCGGGTGAAAAGCAACTCTTTGAAGATTACGAGGTGGAGATCCGCGAGGAAGTGTTGAAGGTGATTGACGACCACACCGTCATCACGCGGAATCGCTATGGGGCGCAGGTGTTGAACGTCGAGAAGTTGATGATCCTCGATATTGACGAGCCCAAAGCCGCTGGCGGGTTGGGCGGATTGTTCGGCAAGAAGAAAGATAAGCGCTCGCGGAAAGCCGAAATCTTCGACATGGTTCGCAAACTGGCGACGACGAAATACAGCCAGTACGGCTTTCGCATCTACGAAACTTTTCGGGGAGCGCGGGTGATCGTGTTGGGCAGGGACTTCGATCCGCGCGACGATGCCACGAGGAAGATGATGAGTGAGTTCAACTGCGATCCGCTGTACGCGTTGCTATGCGGAAAGCAGGATTGCTACCGCGCGCGATTAACTCCCAAGCCCTCGCGCGTTCGGGTGCGCGGAATTAAAGTCAAGTTTCCGCGCGAAGGAACCGATAACCAATTGGAACAATGGCTGACCGAATACGAAAACGCGAGCCGCAATTTCAGCGTGTGTAAATTTGTCGAGCAGGTTGGCGCGTCGCAGTCTGTGCCAGATGTGGTGAGGCTTCACGATGAACTCACGGGCGTTGGGTATCCACAACGATTAGCCTGAAACATTGGTTACTTACACTTTCAAAATCGGGACGCTGATGCACGCTGAAAACGCAGATTTTCTTTTTGATCAGCGAAATCAGCGTTTTTCTGCGTCCAAAAAGATTCTGTAGAGTAACCAGACTGAAACAAAAACTCGGAGGTCTGGCAGACCTCCGAGTTTTTTATCATTCGCCTTTGATCCGCCCGATCAGATCCTCCGCCTTGAACGGACCTTTTTCCATCAGCAAGGCGCGGGCTTCGCCAAGTTTTTTCCACACATTCCACAACAACACCCCGCGCACGCGTCCCTCGGCGAGATAATAGATCACGCCTTTTTTGAACGGCTCATCCCAGTCGGAGACGATTTCCATCTTACTGCTCATCTCGCCAACCGCTTCATATCCCAAATCAAATAGATCCGAATAGAACATCGGGATGTGAGTGAATGTCTCGTGTGCGCCCGCCATATTCCTGCCCGCGAGTTTGCCCATCGCAACCGCGTTATCTTCATGCTCGAGCCGGACGCGCTTGCCCAATGCGGCGTGAAAGAAGTTAGCCGAATCACCCGCCGCGAAAATATCGAGTGCAGACGTTTGCAGGCTTTCGTCTACAACGATTCCGTTCTCGATCTTCAACCCCGCCTCCTGCGCAAGCGACACGTTCGGGCGGATTCCGATTCCCGCCACGATGCCGTCGGCGTCAATGGCGCGCCCGCTTCCCGTCTGGACCGTGAGGCGGTTTCCCTCCATTTGAATGCTCGCCACTGAATCGTTTGCGAGCACCTCCACGCCTTTTTCGCGATAATACTCGTTCAGGTGATGAGCAAGATCGCTGGGGAATATCGCGGCGCCGATGGCGTCTTCGAGGAAGATCATCGTCACTTTTTTGCCGACCATTGTGAGCGCGGCGGCGATCTCGGAACCGATGAACCCGCCGCCGATCACAACAAAATGATTCTTTTCCTCTGTTTGTTTACGCAGGCGCTGGTAGTCCTGAAGATCGCGGAAGTACGTGATGTCTGCCAGTCCGAACGGTAAACGGATCGGAGAG
The DNA here is from genome assembly GCA_021462845.1 of Anaerolineales bacterium. GTDB lineage: Bacteria > Chloroflexota > Anaerolineae > Anaerolineales > Villigracilaceae > Defluviilinea. The sequence goes on along the minus strand of JAJTXU010000058.1, from coordinate 1,016 downwards.
CCGCCGGTGGCGATCAACAGCTTGTCGTAGGCATATTTGCCGCCCTTGTTATCGTGTACAGTTTTCTTCGTTGCATCGAGCGAGGTGACTGTGCGCCCCAGCAATAATTCAGCCCGGTCTTCGGTCTTGCGCCAAATTTTTTCGACGGGGCGTCCCTTCCATAATCCCTTCGAAAGATTCGGCCGCGCATACGGCGCGTCGGGTTCCGCGCTGATGAGTCCGATCGAACCGTCCGCGTCCAATTCACGGATTCCGCGAGTCGCCGCGTCGCCTGCCAGCCCGCCGCCAATGATCAAATATTTATAATGTTTCATGGTTTCCCTTTCTTTTGGTCAGTGATATCAAGCCCGCCATACTGACGAAACGACAACCTAATCTCTTCCCTCTCCCGCGAACGGACGAAGGATTTCCATCCAGTTTTCAGTATTGCTCAATGCGTCCCAGCCGAATTGTTTGTACAGTCCATGCGCGTCGCGTGTGGCGAGAGTCCAGCGGCGTAAGCCTTGCAGGTCGGGGTGGCTGTGGATAGTTTCGATCAGCCATTTGCCGAGTCCGTGTGTGCGGTAGTCTTCGTGGATGAATACGTCGCAGAGATAGGCGAAGATCGCGTAATCAGTGACCACGCGCGCGATGCCAATTTGTTTGTTGCCATCATACAGCCCAAAGACCAGTGAGTTTTCCAATGCGCGTTCCGTCCGTTCGCGCGGACGTCCCTTTGACCAATAGGCGCGGGAGAGAAAATCGCAAATCGCGTCTATGTCGAGTCGGGATGAATCGGTGCTGATCGTGAAATTTTCACGATGGACTTCGATATTTTTGGGCATGGCGTAAGTTTATCATGGGTGATACCATCGTTATCTCCGCGCCGCGAAGTCGAAGCGCGAAATATTCAGAATAACTCTGAATGGTTGACACGTAGTGGGGTTGTCTAAAAAGGGGATGAAATGAGAGAGGGAAATCGGTCAAAACGAGAACGGGACAAAAAAACTGGCGGTCAATGGATCGCCAGTTTTCGT